>CANSQX010000157.1 GCA_947649225.1 uncultured Flavonifractor sp. | reverse complement strand
ACCGGGGCCTACGCCTCCCTGTGCGGGCCGGTGCTGGAGCGGGCCTGTACCCACTCGGTGGGGCCCTACTGCTACCAGAACACCGACATCCGGGGCTTCGGCTGCTACACCAACAACCCCCCCGCCGGGGCCTTCCGGGGCTTCGGCGTGTGCCAGAGCGAATTCGCCCTGGAGTCCACCATCAACCTGCTGGCCGAACAGGTGGGGATCTCCCCCTGGGAGATTCGCTGGCGCAACGCCATCGAGCCGGGGAAGATCCTGCCCAACGGGCAGATCGCCGACCCCTCCACCGCCCTCAAGGAGACTCTGGCGGCGGTGCGGGAGGTCTATGAGCAGAACGCCAGCCATGCGGGCATCGCCTGCGCCATGAAAAATGCCGGAGTGGGCGTGGGCCTGCCCGACAAGGGCCGGGCCAAGCTGATCGTCCGTGGGGGCGTGGTGGAGCTGTACGCCGCCGCCTCGGACATCGGCCAGGGCTGCGCCACCGTCTTCCTGCAAATTCTGGGCCAGACTGCCGGACTGCCCCTGAGCCGGATGCGCAGCATGGGCAGCAATTCCGAGGTGGCCCCTGACTCGGGCACCACCTCGGGCTCCCGCCAGACCCTGATCACCGGCGAGGCGGTGCGCATGGCCGCTGCCGATCTGAAGGCCGCCCTGGAGGAGGCCGGGGGCGATCCGGCCGCCCTGGAGGGCCGGGAATTTTTCGCGGAGTTCTTCGACCCCACCGACAAGCTGGGCAGTGAGAAGCCCAACCCCAAGAGCCACGTGGCCTACGGCTACGCCACCCATGTGGTGATCCTGGACGGGGAGGGCCGGGTCAAGGAGGTCTGGGCCGCCCACGACTCGGGCAAGGTGGTCAATCCCACCTCCATCCAGGGGCAGATCGAGGGCGGCGTTCTCATGGGGCTGGGCTACGCCCTCACCGAGGACTTCCCTCTCCAGGACTGCTTGCCCCAGGCCAAATTCGGCACCCTGGGCCTGCTGCGGGCCGACCAGATCCCCGAGATCCACGCCATCTATGTGGAAAAGACGGACCTCCTCCCCTTCGCCTATGGGGCCAAGGGCATCGGGGAGATCGCCACCATCCCCACCGCCCCCGCGGTCCAGGGGGCCTACTACGCCCGGGATCACATCCTGCGCGCCAGCCTGCCTATGGAAAACACATTCTATCGGAAAAAGAAACACTAACAGGATTTTCAGGAAGAGTCATCCGTTTCAGGCTGGCTCTTCCTGTTGATCTCTCATACCTTTCCCATGGATCAAAAACTTTTTTATCTTTACAGAAAATTTTTTAGTTTTTCCTCTTGACATCTGAAAATCCCGTGGTATGATATCCACAGAAGCAGACAAAAAGTCTGGAAGGCTTCAAATGTTTTTGGAGGCGACAGCAGCATGAGAGAGGATCTGAAGTGGAGCATCAACCAGATGCCCCGAAGCGGGGACGGACAGCTCCAGGTGATGTCCCTGCCCAACGTGGCAAAGGCGCGGTTTTTCCACAGCAGCTTTCCCCAGTACAGCATCACGCCCCTGGCCCGTCTGGACGGCATGGCCCAATACCTGGGGCTGGGCGGCCTGTATGTGAAGGACGAGTCCTACCGCTTCGGGCTGAACGCATTTAAGGTGCTGGGCGGCTCCTTCGCCATGGCGCGGTATATCGCCCAGGAGATGGGACGCGACGTGTCGGAGATGAGCTACGACTACCTGACCAGCGAGGCCTTCCGGCAGGAGTTCGGCCAGGCCACCTTCTTCACCGCCACCGACGGCAACCACGGCCGGGGGGTGGCGTGGGCGGCCCACCGCCTGGGTCAGAAGGCCGTGGTCCACATGCCCAAGGGCAGCAGCAAGCCCCGCTTTGACAACATCGCCAAGGAGGGGGCCCAGGTGACCATTGAGGAGGTCAACTACGACGAGTGCGTCCGCATGGCGGCGGCCGAGGCCGCCCGGACCGAGCACGGCGTGATCGTCCAGGACACGGCCTGGGACGGCTACGAGGAGATCCCCTCCTGGATCATGCAGGGCTACGGCACCATGGCCGGGGAGTCGGCCGACCAGCTCCGGCAGCTGGGGGTCAACCGGCCCACCCATGTGTTTGTCCAGGCCGGCGTGGGCAGTCTGGCCGGTGCGGTGGTGGGGTACTACACCAACCTCTTCCCCGACGACCCGCCCAAGTTCATCGTGATGGAGGCCCAGGCGGCCGACTGTCTCTACCGGGGCTCAGTGGCCGGGGACGGGTCCCCCCGGGTGGTGGATGGGGACCTGAACACCATTATGGCGGGGCTGGCCTGCGGCGAGCCCAATACCATCTCCTGGGACATTCTGCGCAACCATGTGACCGCCTTCCTCTCCTGCCCCGACTGGGTGAGCGCCCGGGGGATGCGGATGCTGGGGGTTCCGGTGAAGGGCGACCCGGTGGTCATCTCCGGCGAGAGCGGCGCGGTGGGCATGGGCGTCATCGCCGCCCTGATGGAGACCGATACCTACCGGGAGCTCCGGGAGGCCATCGGCCTGGACCGGTACAGCCAGGTTCTCATGTTCTCCACCGAGG
>CANSQX010000156.1 GCA_947649225.1 uncultured Flavonifractor sp. | reverse complement strand
TCCTCCTTTAATGGGGCAAATATTCCATTATCCCGGTTCAAAGGCGGGAGAACAGACGCTTTAATGGGTCGCTTTCTTGGCGATATAGCCGCCCACAAACTGGACGGCGCTCACTAGGACGACGATGATCAGGATGACCGTCCAGGTGATCTGGGGCAGGTTCTTGCTGTGGCCGTACATGATGGCGAAGTTGCCCAGACCGCCCGCCCCCAGGGTCCCGGCTACGGCGGTAAAGTTGATGAGGGAGACGATGGTGATGGTCACCCCCCGGGTGATGCCGGGGACAGCCTCCCGCAGATAGACCCGCCAGATAATCTCCCAGGGGGAGGAGCCCATCGCCTCGGCCGCCTCAATGAGGCCGGCGGGCACCTCGGCCAGGGCGCTCTCGGTCTGCCGGCCCAGAAAGGGGACGGTGCCGAACACCAGGGGGGATGATGGCCCCCCGCACGCCGATGGCCACGCCCACCACCAGCCGGCTCAGCCCCAGCAGTAAAATGGCCAGCAGGATAAAGGGGATGGAACGGAAGAAGTCGCAGACGCGGCCCAGGATAAAGTTCACCGGCCGGTTTTGCAGCACGCCCCCCTCTCTGGTGGTGAACAGCAGCACCCCGTAGGGGATGCCCAGCACCAGGGAGATGGCCCCAGAGATGCCCACCATCTGGATGGTCTCCCAGAAGGCCCGCCACAGCTGGTCCGACCGGGCCACTACGTCGGGGATGATCTGATTAAGCAGTTCAGCCATGGGAAATCACCTCCACCTGCACGTTTCGTTTGGATAAGTACTCTGCGGCGGCGGCTATTTTGTCGTGGCCGCCCCCGGCGACCACCACCAGGCCCCCCAGAGGATTGCCGTCGATGAGCTCGATGCTGCCCAGCAGGATATTCACATCCAGCTCAAACCGCCGGGAGATGTTGGAGATCAGCGCCTCGGAGGTGCTGCGCTCCAGGTAGTTCAGCCGGAATAGATAGTCCCCGGGGTTCAGCTTGATGGGCCGGGCGGGGTCGTCCAGCAGCTCCTGAATCCGGGAGAGGTGGGAGGTGCTGTCCACGAACCGGCGGGTGACCGCCTGCCGTGGGACGGCGAACACCTGAAACACGTCCCCCTGTTCCACAATCCTGCCGCCCTCCATCACATACACCTGACTGCATATCTCCTTGATGACCTGCATCTCATGGGTGATGATCAGGATAGTGACGCCCAGGGCGCGGTTGACCTCCTTCAGAAGCCGGAGGATGGACTGGGTGGTCTCCGGGTCCAGGGCGCTGGTGGCCTCGTCGCTGAGGAGCACCTCCGGGTCGCTGGCCAGAGCCCGGGCAATGGCCACCCGCTGCTTCTGCCCCCCGGACAGCTGGGAGGGGTAGGCGTCCGCCTTGTCAGACAGCCCCACCAGCTCCAGCAGGGGCTTTACCTTGTCCTCAATCTCTTTCTTGCTCCTTCCGCTCCCCCGAAGAGGGTAGGCCACGTTGCCGTACACCGTCCGGGAGGCGAAGAGGTTGAAGTGCTGGAAGATCATGCCGATCTTTTTCCGTTTTTCCCGGAGCTGCCGCCCGCTCAGGGCAGTGAGCTCGCTGCCGCCCACAATTACCCTTCCCTCCGTGGGCCGCTCCAGCAGATTGACGCACCGGGCCAGGGTGGATTTGCCCGCCCCGGAGAAGCCGATGATGCCGGCGATGCTCCCTTTTTCAATGTGGAGGCTGACGTCCTTCACCGCCTCCACCGTCTGTCCTCCCGCCTCAAACCGCTTTGAGACATGTTCCAGTCGAATCATAACGTTCCTCTTTTCCTCTGAGGTGCCCATAGGATAGCACAAAACCCGCCCCGGGTGTTAATACCCAAAATCAGGGGCGGGTTATAGCTTTTCCTTATAATAAAGTCCCCGCCCAAGGGCGGAGACAAAAAATACCGGTCTCTACAGAAGGATGGACTTGCGCACCTCGGACAGATACAGCTCCCCCAGCCGGCTAAGGGGGCTGCCCCATCGCTGGACATAGCCGATGTGCATCACGCCCCCCTCCGCCAGGGGGATGGTGGTGTACTCCGAGCCGTTGAGGGGGCGGCAGATGATACCGGAGCACAGGGTATAGCCGTTGAGCCCCTTCATCAGGTTAAGCACCGTGGCCCGGTCGTCCACCCGGATGAGTTGGCGATACTGGTAGGTGCTCATCACCTCTTCGGAGAGGAACAGGGAGTTCTGCTTGCCAAGCTCAAAGGCGATGCAGGGGTAAGGCTCCAGGTCAGCCATGGTCAGCTGGTCCCGGTGGGCCAGAGGGTGCTCCCCCCAGAGGTAGACACAGGTGGAGCAGTCCCGCAGGGGGTGGAACTCCAGGTTGTTCTCCTCAAAGAGTTTGGTCAGGTACTTCTCGTTGAAATCGTCCAGGTATAAGATGCCCAGCTCACTCTTGTAGTTCCGGACATTTTCCACACACTCATAGGTCCGGGTTTCCAGGATGGAAAACTCATACTCCTCCATCCCCACCTTGCGCACCATCTCCACAAAAGCGTTAATGGCGAAGGTGTAGTGCTGGGTGGAGACAGAGAATTTCTTCCGGGACCGCCCCGCCACAAACCGGTCCTCCAGCAGGGCGTACTGCTGACACACCTGCCGGGCGTAGTTGAGGAACTCTTCCCCCTCCGCCGTGATGGTGACTCCCCGGTTGGACCGGTGGAACAACTCAAAGCCGATCTCCTCCTCCAGATCTCTCACGGCGCTGGACAGGCTGGGTTGGGAGAGGTACAGGTTTTTGGCGGCGG
>CANSQX010000155.1 GCA_947649225.1 uncultured Flavonifractor sp. | reverse complement strand
TCTCCAAACAAATCGCCGTCCGGCTCGGGCTCGGCCGCGGCCTGGGCCCGCTTCTGTGCCAGGCGCACCCGGCCGGAGGGGGTCAGGCCCAGCTTCTCCGCGTATTGCAGCAGGTTCCGCTCCAGGGCTTGCAGCTTCCCGGTCAATGTGTCCAACTTGGACACAGCCTCGATGAGCTCATCCGGCGTCATGGCCGGCGGGGCCCCGGACGCCTCCCACTCATCGTCCGTCATGGCGTCCGACTTCTTTCTCCGTGCCTGCCCGTCCCGCACCGCCCCGGCCACGCCCAGACGGTCCATGAGCTGGCCGATGAGCAGGATCGTCTGGTCCCGCCGCGCCAGCATGGAGCAGTACCCCGCCAGCATCTCGCTGTCCAGGTCATCCAGCAGCGCCAGCCCCTCCATACGCTTGAGGATCTGGTTCCAGTAGGCGTTGGCGGCCTTGTTCCCGGAGATGAACCCCGGTTTCTTCAGCCTGGGGCGCTGCCGCCGGGGCATGACCTCCTCTTCGGCCTGCCGCCGGGCTACCAGCTCCGCCTGGGTCATGTGCCTGGTCATATTCGCGCTGTTTTTCACCGCCGACGGCACCGGCGTCACCTCCGCGTCCCCCGGGAACCCCATAGGGGAATATTTCTCACAGACGAGAGGGCGCGCGGTCTGTTCCGGGCCCGCTCAAAACTTTTTTGGGGCGGGGGGAGGGGCAGGGAACCCCGCGCCCGCGCCGGGACGCACACCCGGACACGCGCCGGGGCGCGGACGTAGCCTCCCGGGGGAAACGCGTTCAAAAATTCCGCCGTTTTTTCTCCAGCTCCCGCATGGTTTTCCGGCTGTGGCAGGAGTGGCAGAGGCTTTGCAGGTTCCCGCGGTCCGTGAACAGCGCCCAGTCCCCCTTGTGGTCCCGGATGTGGTCCACGTCCGTGGCCGGGGTGCGGATGCCCCGGGCCGCGCACGAGCGGCAGAAGGGCTCCCGCAGCAGCTGGCCGGGCCGCAGGTCGTCCGTCCACACCTTCAGCGAGTACCAGCGCCGCCAGGCCGCGGTCCGCGGTTTTTCCTTGGGCTTGTGGGCCGGGCACCAGCCATCCCTCGTCAGCGCCCCGCAACCAGGACGCCGGCAGGGCCGCAGCGGCTTCATTGCCATGGGCTGTCACCTCCACGCAAAACAAAAACGCCGAAGTCCATGTGCATCCCTGAGGATGTCATGGGCTCCGGCGCTCAACGCTCTGGCCTCTCGCAATATCCAGGATTAGCTCGGTCTTGCAGTCTGTACAGTAGACCCGCAGGTTGTGGGCCTCCGTGTCGTAGGCCACACGCATCAAGCGGCGGTTCCGTCTACAGACTGGACAGGTCAGCCATCCGTCCTTTACAACCAGTTTATCACGTTTCTCAGCGACTTGCAAGGTGCTCACTCCTTTTTGTCAGTTGTTCAACTACATTCCAAGATAGAGATTCAGATTTAATACGTTAACAAACGCGCCCTTCAATATACCAGGCGTATCGGTACTGACCGAACTCGTTGGCGGTGTTGTAGATACCGTGGCTCCGGGCGTCCTTTGGTATGGGAATTTCCCCGGTGGTGTCCCGCCAGCACTCCGCCGGCGGCAGCTGCCGGAGCAGCGACCGGGAGCACACCCACGTCCGGGCGCTGATTGGGATGGTGATTCCATCCGTGGCCTCCTTGTTGAAGTACTTGGCCGTCCGCCGGTAGCTGTCCCGGGGATACCGCAGCAGCGGCTGGTCCTCCACGTTCTCACCGTACCGCCACAGGTGCCGCACCTCAGCGGGGGAGAAATCGCTGTCCCGGAGCACCAGGTGGATGTGGTAGCGGTGGTCCCCGTGCTTGCCCTCGATGAGGTATACATAGTCGAAGGGCCGCTGCCGCCACTTCTTCAGCCGGTACAGAAAGCTCCGCCACGCCCGCCGGGCGTCCTGGAACCTCTCCGGCTCGTGCTCCCGGTCAAAGGTGAGAGTGTAGCAGCTGCCCTCATATCCGAACAGCGCCAGACGCAGTTCCAGACGGTCCACCCGCGTCCGGCACACGGAGGAGTCCCGGGGCGGACGGAGGATCTTGTTCTTCTCCGTCCGCTCATAGAGCGTATCACCGGCGGACAGCCGGGGCCGGATGCTCCGGCACTCCTTCACCAGCGGCCCCGCCCGCTGCCGCACGCACATCCAGACAGGTTCTCCGCTCACATCGTACCACCTCCCGAGGATGTGTCCGAGTTGGACACATCGCCTCCCTTCAGCAATTTCTTTTTCCGCTTCATACAAGCGGTATCTGCTGGGGGATGGAAGGTCCTATCTGAGCTGCACCGTTTGTAATACGGGCATTTGAAACAATCACCAGATACGACGGATTGAGAAATTGCGACAGCCTCCATCTGTTTATCTTTCGGATAAGCGCGGTCTAAAATCGTAACAAGCTTCATGCCGTCCCCTCCTCCGGCCTGCGGCGATAGGCCAGCCAGGTCTTTCCATAGTCCTCAAAATCAAGGTAAGCGCCGAACTTGTCTACCACAATTTGTTCTGCATATGCGTTCACAAGGTAATTAGCCGGTAAAATATCGAAATCATTCAGTGGAACCACCCACACCGGCTCCCCGTCCATCTCCCGCAGCTCCTCCAGTGTCAGCGGCAGGTTGGGCGGATGCCGCAGAGCCTCATTCTCCGCCGCCAGCTGCTCAATCAGCTCCGCCGCCGCCCGGTTGATGGCGCAGCCGCGGATGGAGCACTTGTACTCATATCCGCAGCCAAAGCACCGGTGCTG
>CANSQX010000154.1 GCA_947649225.1 uncultured Flavonifractor sp. | reverse complement strand
CCAGGCGGTGCTGGCCATGGGGCTGAATCCCAACTATCTGAAGCTGCTCTCCGCCGTGGTGGTGGCGATCTTCCTCAGCGTCCCCTACTGGAAGGGGAGATATTTCTCCGGCTCCGCCAGAAAGGAGGGCGTCAAGCATGCTTGAGATCCGGGATATTTATAAAACCTTCAACGCGGGCACTGTCAACGAGAAGCGGGCCCTGAACGGCGTGAGCCTCACCCTGAACGACGGGGATTTTGTCACCGTGATCGGCGGCAACGGCGCGGGCAAGTCTACGCTGCTCAACGCAGTGGCCGGGGTGTGGCCGGTGGACCGGGGGGCCGTGGTGATTGACGGCCAGGACGTGACCCGCCTGCCCGAGCACAAGCGGGCCAAATATATCGGCCGGGTCTTCCAGGACCCCATGATGGGCACCGCCGCCACCATGCAGATCGAGGAAAATCTGGCTCTGGCCGCCCGGCGGGGACAGAGCCGGACCCTCCGCCCCGGTATCACCCGGGGGGAGCGGGAGGAGTACCGGGAGCTGCTGAAAATCCTGGATCTGGGGCTGGAGGCGCGGATGACCGCCAAGGTAGGACTCCTCTCCGGCGGCCAGCGGCAGGCCCTCACCTTGCTGATGGCCACCCTGAAGAAGCCCCGGCTGCTGCTGCTGGACGAGCACACCGCCGCCCTGGACCCCAAGACGGCGGCCAAGGTGCTGGAGACCACCGAGCGGATTGTGAACCGGGACCACCTGACCACCCTGATGATCACCCACAACATGCGGGACGCCATCGCCCACGGCAACCGGCTGATCATGATGTATGAGGGCCGGATCGCCGTGGATGTATCGGGCGAGGAGAAGAAAAAGCTGACTGTGGAGGAGCTTCTGGCCAAGTTCGGCCAGGCCAGCGGCTCCGACGAGGCCGACGACAAGCTCCTGCTCTCGTAAAGGGTCTAGGCGCTCCGCCGCAGCGCGGGATTGCCTTGGAAGCCTGAAGCGGCTGCCCTTGTTGGGTCTTCAGGTCCTTATACGGGACCTTGGAAACAACGAACGCGGCCAGCGCCCCATTCGGGCGCTGGCCGCGTTTGTTATCTGTCCGGACCGGCCCAGGAGGCGGCGCTTCGGAAGCCGCCCGCAGGGGCTTGGAAGCTGTACCAATCGCCTCAGCAGGGCTCTTTCCGGTCTAAATGGTCTTTGACCTCGTAAAAAATCATGAAATACGTCCAAATACTCCTGCGGTTTTTTGCCTTGCCAACGGCGGCTATGTCTCGCAAAGCTGCATACTTCGGGGAATGACGCCGCTGGTTACTTCCCGCCCTTGAGAGCCTTCATGCGCTCCGCGTGGTCCAGAATGCGCTTGCGTAGGCGCAGGTTCTCCGGCGTAACCTCCAGGAGCTCGTCGTCGGCCAGGAATTCCAGGCACTGCTCCAGGCTCAGGGTGCGGGGGGTGGTGAGGCGCAGGGCCTCGTCCGAGCCGGAGGCCCGCATATTGGTGAGCTGCTTTTTCTTGCAGACGTTGACCGAGATGTCCTCCTGCTTGGGGGTCTCGCCCACAATCATCCCGGCGTAGACCGGCACCCCCGCGCCAATGAAGAGGACGCCCCGCTCCTGGGCGTTGAAGAGGCCATAGGTGACGGCATCGCCGGTCTCGAAGGAGACCAGGCTGCCGCTGGAGCGGCGCTGGATCTCCCCCTTGACGGGGGCGTAGCGGTCGAAGACCGAGGCCATGATACCCTCGCCCTTGGTGTCGGTCAGGAACTCGTTGCGGTAGCCGAAGAGGCCCCGGGCGGGGACCAGGAATTCCAGCTTCATCCGGCTGCCCACGGGGGTCATCTCCACCAGGTCGCCCTTGCGGGAGCCCAGCTTTTCGATCACCGCGCCCACCGCGTCGGCGGGCACGTCGGCCACCAGACGCTCCACGGGCTCGCACTTCTGGCCGTCAATCTCCTGGTAGAGCACCCGGGGAGGCGAGACCTGAAACTCATAGCCCTCCCGGCGCATGGTCTCGATCAGGATGGAGAGGGACATTTCGCCCCGGCCCGCCACATTGAAGGAGTCGGTGGAGTCGGTCTCAGTCACCCGGAGGGACACGTCCTTCAGGGTCTCCCGGAACAGCCGGTCCCGGAGCTGGCGGGAGGTGACGAACTTCCCCTCCCGTCCGGCGAAGGGGGAGTCGTTCACCGAGAAGGTCATCTCAATGGTGGGGGCGGAAATTTTCACGAACTCGATGGGCGCCACGGCCTCGGGGGCGCAGATGGTGTCGCCGATGGTCACGTCTCCAATGCCGCTCATGGCGATGATATTGCCCGCAGTGGCCTCGGTCACCGGCGTGCGGCCCAGACCGTCGAACTGGAAGAGGGAGACCGCCTTGGCCTTCTGAGGGGGCTCCTCCGGCCGGTGGTAGTTGCACACGGCGATCTCCTGGTTCTGCTTGATAGTCCCCCGCTCAATGCGGCCGATGGCGATGCGGCCCACAAACTCGTTGTAGTCGATGGAGGAGACCAGCATCTGGAAGGGCGCGTCCACGTCGGCCTCGGGGCCGGGGATATAGTCCAGAATGGTCTCGAAGAGGGGGGTCAGGTCGGTCCCCGCCACCTCGGGAGAGTAGGAGGCGGTGCCGTTGCGGCCGGAGCAGAATAGGGTGGGGGAGTCGAACTGCTCCTCGGTGGCGTCCAGGTCCATGAGGAGCTCCAGCACCTCGTCGCAGACCTCATGAATGCGCTGGTCGGGGCGGTCGATCTTGTTGACCACCACGATCACCCGGTGGCCCAGCTCCAGGGCCTTAGAGAGCACGAAGCGAGTCTGGGGCATGGGGCCCTCGGCGGCGTC
>CANSQX010000153.1 GCA_947649225.1 uncultured Flavonifractor sp. | reverse complement strand
CCCCCGCGGCAGCGGCCCCCCGCAGGGGGAGTCCCCTGCAAAGCCCCGCCGGAGGTTCCGGCGTCCAAAGCCGAAAAAACAGGCTCCCGTCCCGTAAAGGGACGAAAGCCTGTGAATGTACCTTCGCTGTACCACCCGTTACCTGCATACTGGCATATGCGCTTCCGGTAACGGGGAAAGCCGTCAGCGCCTACTATCGCACGGGAGCGGGTTCGGGCTGAAACTCCGGAGTGATTTTCAGGCAGGCTCCACGGACGCCGGATTCCCACCAGACACCGGCTCTCTGTGCTCCGAAGCGGGCCCTACTCTCTCCATCTCTGTCTTTCGCGTGATAAAATTACTAAGTATGATAGCGGAAGAAGCCGCCCTTGTCAAGGGCGCTTTTTACAAAATACCCGGTCAGGCCCGGCCGGAGATCAGCCAGGGCGCGGGCTCGGCCTGGAAGGTATGCTTCCCCGTCAGCTTGGATACGGCGATTTGAATTACCTCGGTCTCCCCGATGCCGTACCGCTCAAACAGGGCGGGCAGGGCGGCCGCGCAGCAGAAATCCAGGGTGTAGACCACAAATTCCATCTGGGGATTGCGCCGCAGGAGGCAGGCGATCTCCTGCTCCAGGCTGGCCGAGGCTACCAGGAAAGCCAGCGTCGGCACGGGCAGGTCCTCCATGCTCTTGTCGTCCACATGGTCGATGATGGCGATGTTGTTCAGGCCGAACTGGTGGGCGTTCTCCTCCATGGTCCGCCGGTCCTGCTGGTTGTACTCCACCGCAATCACCGTGCCCTCCGGGGCCAGAATGGCCGACTCCACAGCGATGCTCTCCCCGCTGACCACGCAGACCGTATCCCCCTGGGCCAGGTGCATTTTATTCAGGATGACCGCCCGGATCTCGCTGCCCACGTAGTGGATGGAGCCCCGGGAAAAGCTGGAGTTGCGCATTCCGATCTTGTAGGTGGACCGGGCGCTGGGGTTGAGAATCAGCATCCCCGCCGAGGCGTTGATGCCCCGGTTGATCATGTCCTTCAGGGGCCTGTGGAGGATGGGCCCGGCGGGCTCGGAGCCCTCGTTGTACCAGACCTCGCACTCCCCCAGTCCGGCGTCCCACATGCGGTAGAAGATGTCGGGGTGCCCGGCCTCGGTGAAGACCAGCACGGCGGCGTGGGACTCCACGGTAGGAATCAGGTTCTTGTTCTTGCGGGTGATGTCCAGAATTTTGACCTTCTCCAGGTCCACCTGGGTGTGCTCGGAGAAGTACTGGAGCCAGGCCAGAATGTGGCTGTTGGTAAACATCTGCGCTTCCATGGGTCGCTTCACCTCCGTGCGTTTTGGGGACGGGCGGGCTGTGCTCATTTGATTGTATCACCCGTCCGCCGGTCCGTCAAGGCAGGAAGCGTCCGGCTGCGGCTCCCGCCGGGCCTGCTCCAGCTGAGCGAGCCGCCTTTTGAGCGCCGCCGCCTCCAGGGTGAGGCGGATCGACTGCGCCGTGGACCACACCACGGCGGCAATCAGGAGCGTCCAGCCGGCCGGGACATGGAAGAACCAGCAGGCCAGCAGGCTGAGGCCCGCACAGAGGATGGTGACGGCCACAGGTTCAGCTGCCGCCGCCGAACTCGGCAAAGAAGCGGTCGTGAATCACCTGGACGGCCCGGTCCGCGTCCCGCACGTCCACCAGGACCGAGACCTTGATCTCGCTGGTGGAGATCATGTTGATGTTGATGCCCGCGTTGTAAAGGGCCTCGAACATTTTAGCGGCCACGCCGGGGTTGTTGATCATGCCGGCCCCCACAATGGAGACCTTGGCCACCCCGTCGTTCACGTCGATATGGTCGAAGCCCAGGCTGTCCACATGCTCCTCCAGCACCCGGCGGGCTTTCTCCATGTCCTGCTTGCCCACGGTGAAGCTGATATCCTTGGTGTCGTTGCGGCCGATGGACTGGAGAATGATATCCACATTGACCTTCTCCTTGGCCAGCAGGGAGAAAATCTTAAAGGCGATGCCGGGCTGATCCGCCAGGCCCACCAGGGCCAGACGGGCTACATTTTTATCCTTGGCGACGCCGCTGACGTGAGATTTTTCCATGATTCTTGCAACCTCCTTGACTTTGGTGCCGGGTCTGCCGGAGAAGCTGGAGAGGACCTCCAGATTGACGTTGTAGCGCTTGGCCATCTCCACCGAGCGGTTGTGGAGCACCTGGGCCCCCAGGGTGGCCAGCTCCAGCATCTCGTCGTAGGTGATCTCCGCCAGCTGATGGGTGCCGGTGACGGTGCGGGGATCGGCGGTGAAGACGCCGTCCACGTCGGTATAGATCTGGCACAGGTCGGCCCGGAGGACGGCGGCCAGCGCCACCGCCGAGGTGTCGGACCCGCCCCGGCCCAGGGTGGTGATGTCCTCCAGCTTGTTGATGCCCTGGAAGCCGGTGACGATCACGATGGTCTTTTTGTCAAGCTCGGCCAGGATCCGCTCGGTCTGGACCCGCTTGATGCGGGCGTTGCCGTAAGTGGCGTTGGTGCGGAAGCCGGCCTGCCAGCCGGTGAGCGAGACCACCGGATAGCCCATGGCCTCGATGGCCATGGCGCACAGGGAGCAGGAGATCTGCTCGCCGGTGGAGAGAAGCATATCCATCTCCCGCATGGAGGCGCGGGGATTGATCTCGTTGGCCTTGGCGATGAGATCGTCGGTGGTGTCCCCCTGGGCGGAGAGCACGGCCACCACGCTGTGGCCCCGGCGGTAGGTCTCGGTGATGATACGGGCCACGTTCCGGATCTTATCCGCGTCGGCCACAGAGCTACCGCCAAATTTCTGTACAATGAGTCCCATTGGTCTTTGTACCCCCTCATAGTCACTGCTCGGATTCGGCTGCGGACCCGGGAGGGAGCGGCTGC
>CANSQX010000152.1 GCA_947649225.1 uncultured Flavonifractor sp. | reverse complement strand
CTGCAATTCAAGTTGTGCGTCTGACGGCCGCCACGCAGAGGATGCGCCGTATTGTAAGATATTTCGTTGAATCGGTGCAGGCGTAGCCCGGCACCGCCTCGAGCAAACACCGATCCGCACGGCGCATGGAAGCCGGTGGCGGCATAGAGCGCACGAAGAAAAACGCTTTCGCTATCAAGTTTTGCAAGGTAACAATCGCTCGGCGGGCGGCCTGGGGCCGCCGTTGGTCACGAAAAGAAACATCCGAACCGGCGGGCAACTACTCTCGATCTCGGAGGCCCCGTAAACCGAACCGGTCGCCCAGCCCCGAGTCCAGGGCCGAAGCCCTGGTTTCTCTTTGCTACTTTCTCCAAATGGAGAAAGTAGGCCCCCGCGGCAGCGGAACCCCGCGTTAGCGGCCCCGGAGGGCTGGCAGCCCTCGCCCCCCGCCGGAGGCGTCCCCGAAGGGCCTTCATTGTTTCAAATCCAACAGTCTGCTGTAAAAGACCTGTACGTCGAAGTTTTTGTAGAGCCCGGTGCCGTCCTGCCGGGTGACGCCGAAGGTCCCCATGGCGGTCTCCCGCACGTAGTCCAAAAAGGTCTGATCGCCGTAGGTGTGGAACCAGTTGAATTCCAGGCTCTCAGCGGCGCAGGCGGCCTCCAGCTCGTCGATGGCGGCGGTGACGGTGGGCAGGAACTCCCCGGCAGTGACGGTGCGGCTTTCGGTCTGAAAGAGAATACTGTCCGGTTTTAGCCCGGCAGCAATCAACGGCCTGTAATCATTAGGCACGAACCCCAGCCGCAGTCCCGGCCGGACGATCCGGGCAAGCATGGCGGCGCACTCGGCCCGGGTGAGGGTTTTGTCCGGCGCAAAGGTGCCGTACTTGTCCACTCCCGTCAGGATACCCGCGTTGTAGAAGGACAGGACGGCCCCATCGGCTGTGTCAGGCAGTGTTTCGATGGCATTGCGGGGAGCCAGCCCCTCCTCCGGCACCACGGCCGCCAGCAGCGTTACGAAGGTCTCCCGGCTGGCGGCCTCCTCCGGGTTGGGGACCTCAATCCCCAGCCGCTCCAGATACTGTACATACCAGTCGTACCAGGGGACGCTCACCCCGGGCTCCGGCGTGCCCAGCAGGATCTCCTGTCCGGTGAGGCGCTCGTTCAGCCGGGCGGCGATGGCGGCAGTCTCCCCGACCGTGAGGGTACCGTTGGGGTCAAAGGCGTGGCTTGTGCCCTGCATCAGTCCGCACGCGGCGCAGATTTTGGCGGCCTCCTCGTACCAGGCGCCGGGCTCTATGTCGATGAAGCCGGGGGGCGTGCGATCTGCGGGAAATTTCTCCTCCCAGGCGCTCCAATCCGCGGAGCCGGCGGGCAGCGGTTCCGCAGCGGCTAGGGCAGGGGAGAGGAGGAGGGCAGCCGCCGCTATGAACGCGAGTACCTGTTTCATCGCTGGACCTCCGGCTCCCGGATGGGCGTACCCGCCGCCCGTCCGGCCAGTCCGGCCCGGAGGAGGGCGGCCGCCTCGTCCGGGGTACAGCTCTGCTGCTGCCCGGAGCACAGGTCTTTGATGGAGACCTTCCCCTGGGCGATCTCGTCCTCGCCCAAAAAGGCGGCGTAGGGGATCCCCAGCTTGCCGGCATAGGAGAGCTTCTGTTTAAACTTTTTCTGTTCGCAGTGGAGCTGCGCCCGGATCCCGGCGTCCCGCAGGGCGGTGGCCAGCTGGATGGCGGGCCCCAGATCCCCGGTCATGGGCAGGATGAGCACGTCGGCGGGGGCGGTAATCAGGCTGTCGTTGAGGTAGCCCTGGTCCTCCAGCACGAAGAACAGCCGGGTCAGCCCGATGGAGATTCCCACGCCGGGGAGTTTTTTATCGGTATAATATTCCGCCAGGTTATCATACCGTCCCCCGGAGCAGATGGATCCGATCTCCGGGTGGTCCAGCATGACGGTCTCATAGACCGTGCCGGTGTAGTAGTCCAACCCCCGGGCGATGGTGAGGTCCACCATAAAGTGGTCCTCGGGGACGCCGAAGGCGGCCATATGGCGCACCACCGTGCCCAGCTCCTCCAGCCCCTGGTCCAGCAGCGCGTTCTGGCCCCGGAACGCGTCCAGAGCGGCCATGGGGTCGGGGCTGGCCAGCAGGTCCAGCAGCCGTCCGGCGGTCTCCCCTGGGACGGCGAAGTCATCGGTGAGGATGGCCCGCACCTTGTCCGGTCCGATTTTTTCCAGCTTGTCCACGGTGCGGAGCACCTCGGCGGCCCGGTCCTCCAGCCCCAGCAGGGCGAAGAGCCCATTGAGGAGCTTCCGGTTGTTGACGCGGATTTTAAAGCGCCGGAGCCCCAGGGCGGAGAAGGCCCGGTAGATGATGGCGGGGATCTCGGCCTCGTTGGAGATATCCAGAGCGCCGTCGCCGATCACGTCGATGTCGGCCTGATAGAACTCCCGGAAGCGGCCCCGCTGGGCGCGCTCGCCCCGGTAGACCTTACCGATCTGGAAGCGGCGGAAGGGGAAGGTGAGGTCGTTCTGGTGGAGGGCCACATATTTCGCCAGGGGAACGGTCAGGTCGAAGCGGAGGGACAGGTCTGCGTCGCCCTTGGAGAAGCGGTAGATCTGCTTTTCGGTCTCGCCGCCGCCCTTGGCCAGCAGCACCTCGCTGGCCTCGATAAGGGGGGTGTCCAGGGGGGTAAAGCCGTACAGGGCGTAGGTCTCCCGGAGGAGCTGGACCATCCGGTCGAACTGCACCTGCCGGGCGGGGAGCAGCTCCATAAAGCCGGAGAGGGTGCGCGGTTTCATCTGTGCCATACATGTAACTCCTTTTCGCCCCTTGACAGGGGCTGCGGTCTTTCGGGAAGGCTTCCAGCCTTTGGGGGTGTCCCCCGAGGGGACGGGCCTGCCCGGCCGGGGATGCCGGAACCTCCGGCGGGGGTGTCCCCCAAAGGGGGACGGGGCTTGCGGGGGCCCCCC
>CANSQX010000151.1 GCA_947649225.1 uncultured Flavonifractor sp. | reverse complement strand
GTGTGGGAGGCCGTGCTGAGCCCTCCGGAGAAGCGGGGGAGCGAGACGCCTCCCCGGCTGCGGGTCCTCTTCGCCGCCTGCTTCGGGGCGGACGGCCGGGAGGAATACCGGAACCGGCTGTTTCACCTCAAACGGGCCCTGGACGCCTCCGGGCGGCTCTGGGTTTTGATTGACCGCACCCTGCCGGCCCCCACGGCGGCCGAGACCGGGGTGTTTTTGACCTTGGACAAAAGGGTCCCCCGGGCCGCCCTGATCCGGGCCCTGGCGGAGCGCCTGCCCCCCGCCTGCTGCGGAAAGGTCCAGGCCCTGCTGGCCCAGCGGGCCTTCGCCCAGGTCATGGAGCGCCACCCGGAGCAGGACCCGGTCCGGCTCTTCAACCAGGGGGTGCGGCTGGCCTGCTGGCTGCGGCGGTATCTGGAGCAGCTCTTTGCCGGTCAGGGGGAGGCCCAGCCCCCGGCGCTGGTCTGGTACGGCCCCGCGCCCGAGGCCGGGATCTCCCTTCTCTGGGCCCTGGCCCAGACGGGGGCCGACGTGCTCTGCTTTTCCCCGGACCCGGCGGCCCGGACCGCCTTTGACCGTCACTTTCTGCCCAAGCTGTGGCGGGAGGCTGCCTTGGACGGCGCCCTCCCCCTGGAGCCCTTCCCCCAGCGGGAGGAGAAGGTCCGGGCGGGCACCGCCGCCTACAACGCCTCCCGGGAGCTGGACCAGCTGCTCCACAGCGATACCGGCCTGTTCCGGGACCGGCAGTTCACCCGCTCCCAGCCCGTCACCCTGAAGACCACCTATGACGAGGTGGGCCAGCTCTGGCCCGAGGAGGCCCAGTACCGCCCCTCCTTCCGCACGGCGGAGGGGGTGGTCTACGTGCCCAACCTCTTCTCCAAGATCTGCGGCGTGGACAGAGGGGATCTGGACGGCTACTGGGATAGCATCCGGGGGATGATCACCGAAAACACCTATCTGATCACCCAGGTCCCCTTCCTGAAGCCGGAGGGGCCTGCCATGAGCCGGCCCCAGGCGGCCTCCTTCCTCCACGGCGGACGGCTGGACCCCAACGCCCTCAAGCGCTCCCGCTTCTACCGTTACGACTACCTGCCCGACGGCACGCAGGATTATATCCTGGAAAAAATACAGGCGCTGATGGACTACGATCTGATTGTAAACAGCGGTCCGGATCTGCCTGCGGCCATGCTCTCGGTGCTGATGAACCTGGACAAGGAGCTGCTGCGCCTGATCCAGCAGTTCGATTTCACCCGGGCCGTCCCCAAGCTCCTGATTGTGGACGTGACCGAGGCCGTGTTCTCCCTGGAGGAGTGCATCCTGCTGGCCTTTTTCAACCTGACGGGCTTTGATATCGCGGTGTTCACCCCTACGGGCTACCGGAACCTGGAGGCTCACATCCGGACGGACAGCTTCGACACCCTGACGGCGGGGGAGTACCGCTTTGATCTCACCGTCCCCGACCTGCGCCGCCCTGCCGGGCGGAAGAGCGGGTGGCTGGGCCGGATTTTCGGGGGATAGTCCCCCGCTCACTTCCACCGAAACGGGAGGCGAATCCCATGGCTCAACCGGATACCGCCGGGGCGGCGGCCCCCTTCGACCCGGAGGCGGACAGCCGGGCTCTGGCCCGGACCCTGGCCGGGAGCGCCGAGCTGGACGCCCTGGTCAGTCAAATCAGCGTCTACGAGCCCCAGAGCATTTTGCGCTTTGGCCAGGAGGCGGCGGCCCGGATTGCCCGGTGCTCCGACGAGGTGCTCCACAGCGTCAGCGCCGCCCAGGTCCATGACACCGGGGCGCTGCTGGACACCCTGGCCCGGGTGATGGGGCAGTTCGACCCGGACGAGATCGCGGGGGAGGAGAGGCCGGGGGTTCTGGCCCGGCTCCGGGGCCGCAAAAGCAGCCCGGAGGCGTGCATCGACAAATACCGCACCATGGGCGGCGAGGTGGACAAAATCTACGTGGAGCTGAAGCGGTACGAGGCCGAGATCCAGGACGGCAACCGGGGGCTCCAGGCCATTCTGGACGCCAACATCGCCGCCTATCGGGCGCTGATTCGATATATTCTGGCCGGGGAGCAGGGCTTGACGGAGCTCGACGCCTATCTGGCACAGCTGGCCGCCGAACAGGCCGCCCGGCCCGGGGACGCGCTGCTCCAGATGGACCTGGCCTCGGCCCGGCAGGCCCGGACCCTGCTGGACCGGCGGGTTCAGGACCTGCGCACCGCCAAGGTGGTGGCCCTCCAGGCCATCCCCATGGTCCAGATGATGCAGCACAACAATCTGAACCTGGTGCAGAAGATCAACACGGCCTTTCTGGTCACCCTGCCGGTCTTCAAGCAGGCTCTGGCCCAGGCGGTCTATCTCAAGCGCCAGCGCATCCAGGCCCAGGCCATGCGGGCTCTGGAGGACCGGACCCGGGCGCTGGTGCAGAAGAACGCCCAGGCCGCCGCCGTCCTGGCCCAGAAGGCCGGGGCGAACCCCGACGACCCCGAGCTGCTGGAGCGGACGGTCCGCACCATCGTCAGCGGCATCCAGGAGACCCAAGCCCTCCAGGCTGGAGCGGAGGCTCAGCGCAATGCCGGGGCCGCCAGACTGGGGGAGTTGAGACAGACCCTCCAGGCCGGGGGGTAAGGGCTGCCAGCCCTCCGGAGCCGCTAACGCGGGGTTCCGCTGCCGCGGGGGCCTACTTTCTCCCCGTGGAGAAAGTAGCAAAGAGACGCCAGGGCTCCGGCCCTGGACCCGGAGCTGGGCGGCCGGTACGGTTTACGGGGCCTCCTCGATCGAGAGTAGTTGCCCGCCGGTTCGGATGCTGCTTGTTGTGACCAACGGCGGCCCCAGGCCGCCCGCCGAGCGATTGTTACCTTGTAAAACCTGATAGCAAAAGCGTTTTTCTTCATGCGCTCTATGCCGCCACCGGCTTCCATGCACCGTGTGGATGGATTTGGAGCGAGTCGGTACCGAGCCAGGCCCGCACCGATTCAACCAAACATCTAAAACACGGCGCGTCCTCTCCGTGGCGGCCGTCAGACGCACAAATTGAATTGCAGAGTCTATCAAGTTTGGGCGTCATAATCGACGCGGGCCA
>CANSQX010000150.1 GCA_947649225.1 uncultured Flavonifractor sp. | reverse complement strand
CGTCATCATCACCGGAGGCGGGGCCGAGCCTCAAACGGCTTCCGTGGAAAATATGCCGCCCGCCGGCTCTGCCGGGACGCCGCCCCAGGATGGCGTTATCACCACCGAGGGCGGAACCACCGTCCACGCCCCGCAGTCAGAGAATATATTCGGCGGCGGGACAGATGGAACGACTCATACGGACAGCGCTTCCGCCTCTGGCGGGGAACATCATTCGCAGACGCATACGGAACGCAATTCCCAGACCTCGCACACTGCGGCCAGCGAACGTGCACAGACAAACCGCTTTCACACTTCGGGAACCAGCCGCCCCACCCTGGGCGGCATGGTGTTTTCCCACTCCCTGGCCTCCGGCGGCAGCTTTGCCAACAGCGTGATCGGCACTGTAGCCCGGGGCGAGGTGGCTGGAAGCATGACCGGAGACCTGGCGGCCCAGTCCCTCACGTCGTATATGGGGCATTCCTCTGCCGGGACCGAAAATAGGGAAATCCCCGCCTACTCTGACGTAGAGATCGGCCGGGGCCGCATCACCGGGGTAGAGACTGCGGCGGGCAAATCCGAGGGACAGCCCTTTGCCATGTACCATACGGAGCAGTATACCGCCCCCTCCGGCGAATATACCAAGGTAGTCTCCGCCGACGGGACGCAGTGGTATAAGCAGTACGCCCAGGACGCGGTGGAACGCAAGCCCTACATGGCCCCGGACGACACGGTGGCCTACCATGAGCGCATCGTCAAAAAACTTCCCGACCCGCCCAAGCGGAAGGATCGGATATAGGAGGACCTATGCGGCAAGAAGAACGGGATACCTATATGATCCCACCGAATTTTATCGAGGGAGGCACGCTGCTGGGCGGGATGTTCAAGACCCGAAACGCGATTGAGGCCGGCGTCCTGGGCGTTTTGACTGGGGCGCCGGTCTTGCATCTGCCCCTTTCCCTCACCGCCCGCATCATCATTCTGTGTCTCACCGCGCTGCCCCTGGTGCTGGTGGCCCTGGTTGGCATCGGCGGCGGCAGCCTGTCCGAGTTCATTCTCCAGTTTTTCAGCTTCCTCCGCAACCGGCGGACGCTGGACAGGGACGGTACAGGCAGCGGGAAAAGGGGTCTGCTCCCCAGCTGGGGCCGCGGCGCCCCCAAGGAGGAGGACAATGAGATCCCTAAGAGCCGGAACCGCCTGGAGGTAGACGTCAAGGGGCGGAGGGTCAACCAGTTCAAGACCTTTCTGCCTCCGGAGGTGAAGCCCCTCAATCCGCTGGCGGACTATGTGCCGGTGGAAACCATCAAGCACGGCGTCATCTGCACCCGCGACCACCGCTATGTGAAGATTCTGGAGGTGACGCCGGTGAATTTTCTCCTGCGCAGCGCCCAGGAGCAGCGCAGCATCATCTACTCCTTCATCAGCTATCTTAAAATTGCCCCGGTGAACGTGCAGTTCAAGGTGCTGACCAAGCGGGCGGACATCGACCGCCACGTACAGGCGGTGCGCCGGGAGCTGGAGCGGGAGACCGATCCCCACTGCCGGATGCTCCAGGAGGACTATTTGAAGCTGCTTCATCAGCTGGGCTCCAGGGAGGCCATTACCCGGCGGTTCTTCCTCATTTTTGAGCACGAGCCTCTGCCGGGAGCCAGGCGGGGCCGCGAGGAGGAGGAAGCCATCGCCGCCCTCCAGACTGCCGCCCGCACCGCCGCCAACTACCTGCGCCAGTGTGGAAATACGGTGGTGCTGAACCACGACGATGAGAGCGAGGCGGCGGCAGAGGTGCTGTACCACATCCTCTGCCGCCGGGAGAGCGGCGAGCGTTCCTTTGAGGAGCGGGCCAGGCGGGTGGTGGCCGAGTATATGGCCGCCGGACGGCCTGTGGACGCCATCCCCGTCAATGAGTTCTATGCGCCGGACCACATCGACCTGTCCCACGGGCGGCATATCTGCATGGACGGCGTGTACTACGCCTATCTGCTGGTGCCCTCCGGCGGCTATAAAACCCAGATGCCGGCAGGCTGGATCAGTCTGCTGGTCAACGCCGGGGACGGCATCGACCTGGATATGTTCCTCACCCGCCAGCCCAAAGAGCGCATGATCCGAAAGTTGGGCCAGCAGCTGCGCATCAACCGCAGTAAAATCAAGGAGACCAGCGACACCAACACCGACTTTGACGACCTGGACGGGGCCATCCGCAGCGGCTATTTTCTCAAGGACGGCCTGAGCAGCAACGAGGATTTTTACTACTTGAATTTACTGGTCACCGTCACCGCCGCCAATGTGGAGGACCTGGAGTGGAAGTGCGCCGAGATGAAAAAGCTGCTGCTGTCCCAGGACATGGACGTACAGCCCTGTTCCTTCTGCCAGGAGCAGGCTTTTTTGTCCTCTCTGCCCCTGGTATCCCTGGAAAAGCATCTGTTTGAACGCTCCAAACGGAATGTGCTGACCCTGGGCGCGGCCAGCTGCTACCCCTTTACCTCCTATGAGATGTGCGACGACAACGGGATTTTGCTGGGCGTGAACAAGCACAACAGCTCTCTCATCATCGTGGATATCTTCGATTCCAGGGTCTACAAGAACGCCAACATCGCCATTCTGGGCACCAGCGGGGCGGGCAAGAGCTTCACCATGCAGCTGATGGCAACCCGGATGCGGCGCAAGGGCATCCAGGTATTCATCGTGGCCCCGCTGAAGGGCCACGAATTTCACCGGGCCTGCTCCAACATCGGCGGGGAGTTCATTCAGATCTCCCCGGCCTCCCAAAACTGCATCAATGTGATGGAGATCCGCAAGGTGGACAGGTCGGTAGACGAGCTGCTGGACGGCCCCGGCGGGGTGGATAAATCCCTGCTGGCGGCAAAAATCCAGCGGCTCCACATCTTTTTCACCCTGCTCATTCCCGACATGACTCACGAGGAGCGGCAGCTTCTGGACGACGCCCTCATCCGCACCTACGCCAAGCTGGGCATTACCCACGAGAACAGTACGCTGGACGACCCGAACGATCCCAGCCGTTACCGGACCATGCCGGTGCTGGGCGACCTCTATGAAGTGCTGAAGGAGTCCCCGGACACCCGGCGGCTGGCGAATATCATCAACCGTCTGGTCCACGGCTCCGCCCGGACCTTCAATCAGCAAACCAATGTGTCCCTGGACAACAAATATACGGTGCTGGACATCTCCGAGCTGACCGGCGACCTGCTGACGGTGGGGATGTTCGTGGCCCTGGACTATGTTTGGGACAAGGCCAAGGAGAACCGCACCGAGG
>CANSQX010000149.1 GCA_947649225.1 uncultured Flavonifractor sp. | reverse complement strand
CGTTTTGCGCCCGGCCCCCTCCCCTCCGCCTCACCACGGCCTGCGCCCTAACCCGGGCCGCAATTTGACGTTTGATGCACGGCACAAGTCAACCAACTCTTGATTGATGATGCTCTCGCACCGGTACTTGTACTCCACACGCCTGTATGCCGCCCTCTCCGCCTCCAGCGCAGCCTCCAGCTCCGCCACCCGTGCCCGCAGCGCCTGCACCTCATCGTCCGTCCGCAGCGTCACGTGCACCTCCAACGGCTCCATGGAACCACCTCCTGTCAATTTGAAGTTTACATTCGTCTGGATGTGTATAAAATACACCCGTATAAATGTGCTGTCAATACATTCATGCGGATGTATGGTATGATGTGATAGGAGGCGATACAATGAATATGTGCGAAAGATTACGTGAAACCAGGAAAGATAAGGATATAGGTCAGAAAGAGCTTGCAAATGTGCTTGAAATCACCCAGCAGCAATATAGCCTTTACGAAACCGGGCGGCGCTCCCTTCCTGCGGAGTATCTTCCTAGGATTTGTAAAAAGCTGGGGGTCAGCGCCGATTACCTTCTCGGTCTTCCCCGGGGGTTGGAGTGGCCCCGCTGACGCGGGTGGTTGTTCAGAGAGCGGTTGCACTGTGCAACAAAACCGCCAGCAAACGCCCGCCGCCGCCTGGAGCGGCACCCAAAATCCGGAGCCGTGGCGGTCCTCCAGGGCCGGACGGCCCGGGCCCCATGCGAGCCGCTGCGCTCCCGCATCTCCTCCCGGAGGCGCAAAAAAAGGCCCGGAGCGTCTCCGCCCCGGGCCCTCACCCTGGTCTTTATTTTGTTGAGTACACTATCTGCGCCCCTGCACCTCCTTCCCAGTGACATGCTCTCATAATTTGGCCGGTTCCGGCAACACTAAGGTCTGCCTGCCAAAACGGCAGAACCGTATCTCAAGACGATTGGGGGGAACTCAATGAGCCTTATCGCGTGTACCAGCGACTGCGTATACCAGCAGGACGGCTATTGCAGCCTGGAGCGCGCCGCATCCTGCGGGATGCCGTGCCCGGCCGATCCCTGCGTCAATTTTGTACCCAGATACCGGAAGCCCGGCATCTCAAAGAATGGCCGCAAGAGCCTCCCGGATATTTCGCACCCGGATTAGCTGGAGCCCATCCGGCTCCACCAGACGGCCGGACCGGCCCGCAGGGATCAGGCACTTAGTAAAGCCCATACGCCGGACCTCGGCCAGGCGCTGGCCCAGGGCGTTGACCGCCCGGAGCTCTCCAGTGAGGCCCACCTCGCCCACGGCGGCCAGATCGCCGGGAACCGGCTTGTCCCGAAAGCTGGAGGCCAGCGCCACCACCATAGCCAGATCGGCGGCCGGCTCGTCCAGAGAAAGTCCGCCGATGACGTTGATATAGGCATCGCAGGCGCCCACCATCAGCCCGCCCCGTTTCTCCAGCACCGCCAGCAACAGGTTCATCCGGTTAAAATCGAAGCCATTGGAGGTCCGCCGGGGGGCGCTGAAGCTGGTGGGGGCCAAAAGGGCCTGGACCTCGGCCAGCACCGGACGCACCCCCTCCATCACACAGGTCACACAGGTGCCCGGGGTGTCCTGGGGCCGCCCAGACAGGAGCATCTCCGAGGGGTTGGGAACCTCGTTCAAGCCGCTGTCTCCCATTTCGAAGACGCCGATCTCATTCGTGGCCCCAAAGCGGTTTTTGGCCGCCCGGAGAATCCGGTAGGCCAACTGCCGCTCCCCCTCGAAGTAGAGCACACAGTCCACCATGTGCTCCAGCACCTTGGGACCCGCAATGGAGCCCTCCTTGTTGACATGGCCAATGACAAAGACCGTGATCCCCTCCCCTTTTGCCAGCTGCATGAGGGTCATCGTGCAGTCCTTCACCTGCCCTACGCTGCCCGGGGCGGTGGACAGGTCCCCATTATAGAGGGTCTGAATGGAATCCACGATCAGCACGTCCGGCTTAAGCCCGTGGACGGCCTCCACCACGTCCTCCAGATTGGTCTCGGCCAGCAGATAGAGCCCCTGGCTGCGGATTTGCAGCCGCTCTGCCCGCAGCTTGATCTGCCGCTCCGACTCCTCCCCCGATACATAGAGCACGGTGGCGAACCGGCAGAGCTGGTCGCAGATTTGCAGCATCAGGGTAGATTTCCCGATGCCGGGCGCGCCGCCCACCAGGACCAGGGAGCCCTTGACCGCTCCCCCGCCCAGCACCCGGTCCAGCTCGCTCATACCGGTCTCAAAGCGGAGCTCGGCGGTGGCCTCTACCTGGTCCATGGGCTTGGGGCGGTTCAGGCCCCCGCGGGCTGGAGTGGACAGAACGGCCGCCGGGGCAGCCGTCCGCTTGGGGGCGGCGGGCTGCTCCACAATGGTGTTCCACGCCCGGCAGGCGGGGCACTGCCCCGCCCACTTGGGCAGCTCATTGCCGCACTCTGTGCAGTAAAAAAGGGTCTTTGCCTTCATCCGGGTTCCTCCCCTGTTGTCTCGTCGTATTGAAGCCACGCAGCCGCCAGGGCGGCGGCCACCTTGGTCTGATAGTCCCCCGTGCGCAGCAGCGCCTCCTCCTCCGGGTTGGAGAGAAAGCCGCACTCCACCAGAATAGCCCGGCAGGAGATGTGGTTCATCAGGTAGACGCTGTCCGGGATTTTGGCGGCCGCCCGGCCGTTCTCCGGGTCCAGCGCCGCTCGGAGGGTCTCCTGGGTGAATTGCGCCAGATCCTGGCTCCCCTCCCCTGCCCCGTAAAAAACTTGGGCCCCGTGGTATTGACCCTCGGGATAGGTATTTTGATGGATACTGAGAAGGGTAGCGTTTTCCACCGCCTCCACCGCCTCCACGCGGTTGTGCAGATCGGAACGCTTCCGCTCCCGGGCGGTCCGGGCACCGCCGTCGTGGAGCGAGATATCCTCAGTGCGCAGCATCACCGGCGCCATGCCGTACAGCCCCAGCAGCTGGTCCAGCTTCTGCGCAATGGCCAGATTGATACCGCTCTCGGGTACGCCGGTCAGGGAGACCGCGCCCCCGTCTTCCCCGCCGTGGCCCGCGTCAATCACCAGGGTCTCGCCGGGCCGCCGGGCCGCCGCGAAGACGTCCGCCGTCCCCCCCGCTGGACGGAACAGATACCAGCCCGTTCCAAGGGCCAGCGCCGCCATCAGAGCCACGCTCAGAATCCGCATTTTCATGTCACATCCCCCCTTCCGATACCTTATGAGCGGAAGAGGACGGATAGACCGCCGGACCAGCGCAGCGCCGCCTTTGATGATAAGATTATACCATGGCGGAGCGCTGCCTTCAAG
>CANSQX010000148.1 GCA_947649225.1 uncultured Flavonifractor sp. | reverse complement strand
CCGCCCGCCCGGAGCAGGGCCACGTCGCCCACGATGATCGGACGGCTCACCGAGAAGCGGCGGGCCAGGGCGGCGGCGCTCACCGGCTCCTCTGCCTTGGCCAGGATGTCCGCAATGGCCGCCCGGCGGGCGGCCGCATTCCGCGCTTCCACGGTCATTCCTCCTTTTTGCGGAATAAAGATCCCTAAAACCCCAGATAACGGTAGTAATCCCGCTCTAAAATCTCTACCGAACAGCGGAACAGGTCCCGAACCTCCTGAAAGACGGCCTGGGGGTAGCCGTCGGGAACCTGGGCCCCGGGGGTGGGGGTCCAGGTGTCGGTCCGGGCGTTGTAACGGCCCAGATCGGTGAGAAAGCTGCGGTTGGAGAAGACCACCAGTCCCGGGGCGTCGGACAGGATGTCCCGCCCCATCAGCAGCCGGGCGTCGTAGGGCAGGCCGAAGAGATTCAAGAGGGTGGGCAGGATGTCCAGAGAGGAGCAGGGCTTTTCCACCCGCACCGGCTCCTTCATATCCCCGGACCACAGGATCAGGGTGCTGCGGTAGATCTCAAAGTCCCGGTCAATGGGCCCGCCGTAAAACTCGTTCCAGGTGGCGGGGCGCATGGCGTAGGGATAGTGGTCCCCCGACATGCAGATCACGGTGTTCTCCAGCTCCCCGGCGGCCTCCAGCTGCTCCAGCACGTAGGCCAGGGCCTGGTCCAGCTCCATGTTGCAGGCCAGATAGGCCCGGGCCTCCTCGCTCATGTCCAGGTCCGCCACCTCGGCCTGGTGCTTGATGGACATGTCGTTGGTGGAGAAGTTGTAATTCATATGGCCGCTGACCGTCATATAGTAGTGGTGGAAGGGCCGGTCCCCGGCCAGGGCGGGGGGGATGGTCTGCTCCATCATCTCCAGGTCGGACTCGGGCCAGGTGGGGGTCAGCTCCAGGCCGTTGCCCAGGCCGCAGTAGTCGTAGCCCATGTTGGGGTGGGTCAGGTCCCGGTTGTAGTACTGGTAATTGTGGTTGTGATAGGCTGCGGCGGGGTAGCCCAGGGCCCGGAGCTGATTGCCCATACAGAAGGGGAGGGCGTGATCGGCCGCCACCCAGAAGGAGCGCACCGCCTCCGACGGGATCAGGGAGGTGCAGGCCGCATACTCCCCGTCTGTGGTGGACTTCCACCACAGAGGATTGTAGAAGTTTTCGCAGACGAACCCCTCGTTGGCCAGTTTGTACAGGGTGGGGGTATAGGTCTCGTGGACGGCGTAGCGCCAGAACCCCTCGGCGGTGATGAAGATCAGATTTTTCCCCTCAAACAGGCCGGTGTACTGGTTTTTGGCGGTGGGGGTCCGTCCGGCCAGGGTACGGGTCAGATCCGCCAGCGCCGGGTCGGATTCGGACGCCGCCAGGGCGTCCAGATCCAGGGACAGGAGGTTGTCCCCGCCCTGCTCCGGCACCGCCCCGGGGTTCTGAGGGCCGAAGACCGCCTGGCCGGGTGCGGGGGTCCCCTCCGCCGCCGGAGGGGCGGGGAAGCGGTCCAGCACCTGATCGATGTCCCGGCACAGGGTGGTCATCACCCCAAATTTGGAGACCGACAGCTCGGGGATCAGGGGGTCCTGATAGATGAGGCTGGGGGACATGACCCCGCCAGTGGAGCACAGCACCGCCAGCACCGCCCCCAGCTGGAGCAGGAAGACCGCCGCGAACAGGTTTCCGGCGGCCCTCCGGCTGGCCTGGCCGAAGAAGAGCTCCCCGCGGATGGAGGGGTTGCGCTGCCAGTCGGCCCGGGTGAGCCGCCTGCCCGGCCGCCAGATGGACAGGCGGACGACCACCACGGGGAGGATCAGCAGCACCAGGGCGGGAATGGCCTGAAAAACCCCGTCCAGGGCCTCCCTCCAGTAGCTGCCCAGGGCGTCCCCCGCCATGCTGAAGCTGTCCAGCACGAAGAAGGTCTTGAAGACGGTGTAGTAGATGGTCTGACCCATATACCAGGCGGTGAGGAGGGAGAGCAGAATGGTCCCGGTCATCCGGTTGTCCCGCCACCAGGGGAAGAGGGCGGAGAAGAAGGACAGGGCCGTGCCGATGGGCAGGCAGAACAGCAGGGTATACCAGAAGCCCCGGTCCAGCACGGACCCGAAGCACCAGGATTTGACGATGCACTCCATCCAGAAGACGGAGAGGGTGTAGAAGAGCAGGCGGGGCAGATGAGAATGGCGCATGGGCTCAGCCCTCCCCACCGGCGGCCGGAGCGGCCTTGGCCCGCAGCTCCAGGGTCTCGGCCAGGGAGCGTGGGGGACGGCTGTTGACCGTCTCCTCCCAACCCGCCAGCCAGCTCCGCAGGTCCTCCAGGCCCGCCTCGCTCAGGGGGAAGGCGCGGGCCTCCTCCACAGTGCTCAGCTCCAGGCAGAAGGGGCCCTCCCAGACCTGGGCGTTTATCTTCTCTCCCTCCGGGACCAGCTGGTATCTCAGTCGCCCGCCGCTCCCCGTCCAGGCGTTTGCGTTCTGGAAATGGGAGAGTACGGGCAGAAAACATGCTTCCATGAAATCGGTTCCTCCTTTGTGCGGCTGTGGATGCGGGATTGGAATGGAAATGCGGCCGGCGCGCCGGCCGGCTCTTATTCTACCATACCCGCCGCTTCCGTGCAAGTAACCCCCGCAGCGGGCCGGGCAGGCGAAAATTTCCCCATGGCCCGGGCTTGACAAACAGGGTCCCGTCCGGTACAATAACACACAAGCGTTAGCAGTCAAAAGGCGAGGATGGGAAGAAAGACACGGAGATCCCGCTCAGAGAGCCGGTGGGTGGTGCGAACCGGCGCGAGGAGCCCGTGTGGATGACTGGTCCCGGAGCCGCCCGTCTGAACCGGAAGTAGGACGGGACGCCTGGCCCCGTTAACGGCCGCGGCCTTGCTGGAGGCCATGAGCGCCGTCCGGGCGACCGGCGGCGGAAACAG
Organism: uncultured Flavonifractor sp.; assembly: GCA_947649225.1. GTDB lineage: Bacteria > Bacillota > Clostridia > Oscillospirales > Oscillospiraceae > HGM12998. The sequence goes on along the minus strand of CANSQX010000148.1, from coordinate 415 downwards.
GGTGGTACCGCGTGATGTCTACGCCCCTGACCGAATTTGGCGGTCGGGGGATTTTTTGTACCCTGACCCAGACGAAACAGGAGGAAGCCGCTATGAAGCCTGCCCACGAGAAGTATATCCCCTTTGTCCCCCTCAAGCTGCCCGACCGCACCTGGCCGGACCGGGAGCTGAAGGCCCCGCCCATCTGGTGTTCGGTGGACCTGCGGGACGGCAACCAGGCCCTCATCGACCCCATGAATGTGGAGGAGAAGCTGGAGCTCTTCCACACCCTGGTGGACATCGGCGTCAAGGAGATCGAGGTGGGGTTCCCCTCGGCCTCTGAGACCGAGTACACCTTCATCCGCACCCTGATCGAGGGGGGGCACATTCCCGACGACGTGACCATCCAGGTGCTGGTCCAGGCCCGGGAGCACCT
>CANSQX010000147.1 GCA_947649225.1 uncultured Flavonifractor sp. | reverse complement strand
AGTTTAGCGTGGGCTGTCCTTGAATTCAGAGGCCGCCCTTTCCCCCGTCCGTTCCAAGATTTTCTTTCCCCCATTTCTTTTTAGAAAAGAAATGGGGTGCCCGCCGCGCAGGCGCGCCCCTCGGGGGGGCCCCCACAAAGCCCCGCCCCCTGCCAGGGGGCCAAAAGGAGCAATTTGCATGGATAGAACCCCTCTCTGCACCGCGCTGCGCGCCTTTGCAGCGCAGAACCCTCTGCGGATGCACATGCCGGGCCACAAGGGACGGCCCCTTCCCCCGCTCCCGGAGCTCACGGCCCTCGCCCCTCTGGACGTGACCGAGCTCACCCCCACCGGGGATCTCTTCGCGGAGGGCGGTCCCATCGGCGCGGCGGAGGCCCTGTGGGCGGAGGTCTTCCATCTGCCCCACTGCCTCTTTCTCACCGGCGGCTCCACCCAGGGCGTCTTATCTATGCTCACCGCCGCCTGCCCCCCCGGCTCGGCGGTCCTGCTGGACCGGGGGAGCCACCGCTCCGCCTACAATGCCCTGGCTCTGCTGGACCTGTGCCCGGTGTATCTGCACCGCTCCCGGCTGGACGGAGCGGGCGTCCCCGGCCCCGTGGATCCGGCCGAAGTGGATCGCCTCCTCGCCGCCCACCCGGAGATCAAAACAGTCTGTATTACTTCTCCCACTTACTACGGAATCTTATCGGATCTTCCTGCTCTGGCCGCCGTGGCCCACCGCCGCGGGGCGGTTCTGGCGGTGGACGGGGCCCACGGGGCCCATCTCCCCTTCCTGGGCGGGTTCCAGCTGGACGCCGCCGATCTGCTGGTGGTCTCCGCCCATAAGACCCTCCCCGCCCTGGGCCAGGGGGCGCTGGTCTTCGCCTCAGACCGTTTTTCCCAGGGAGATCTGCGCCGGGCTGCGGCGCTTTACGGCAGTTCCAGTCCCTCCTATGCCATCATGGCCTCTCTGGACGGGGCCCGGGCCTGGCTGGAGGGATCTGGGGGGGACGCCTACCGCCGGACGGCGGAGGCGGTGGCCCGGCTGCGCGCCCGCCTCCCCGCCCTCACCGATGCCCACGCCCCCCTGGACCCCTGCCGCCTGACGGTGCGCACCGGGGACGGCTTTGCCCTTCAGCGCGCGCTGGAGGAGCGGGGGATCTTTGCCGAGATGGCCGATCGGGGCCACGTGGTCTTGATCTGCACCTGCGCCGACACCCCCGGAGATCTGGCCCGGCTGGAACGGGCCCTGGACGGGCTTCTGCCCCAATTTCCGCCCCCCGCCGGGGCCTCCCCCCTGCCGCCTCCCCCGGAGCCGGAGCCCGTTCTCACCCCCCGGGCGGCCCTCTTCGCCCCCCGGGAGACCTTGCCCCTGGAGGAGACCCCCGGCCGGATCGCCGCCCAGCAAATCGCCCCCTACCCCCCCGGCGTCCCCGTGGCGGCCCCCGGGGAGCGGCTGACAAAAAAAATTGTCGCATATTTGCGGGGAATCGGTTATAATAGCTTAGAAGGCATAGAGGTTGTACAGGCCGGGCGGAATGAGGCGTCCGGCTCCCCCGTGTCTCCAGAGGAGGGATACGTATGAAGCTGGTTCTTTCCATCATCAATCACGACGATGCCAACACCGTCACCCAGGCTCTGACCAAGCGGGGCTTTTCCTCCACCAAGCTGTCCACCACCGGCGGCTTTCTGCGTGCGGGCAACGTGACCATTCTCATCGGCGTGGACGAGGAGAAGGTGCAGGATGTCATCGATATCATCCGGGCCCACTCCAACAGCCGCCGCCAGACCGTCCCCAGCACCACCGAGGTGAGCTACGGCTACTATCCCGGCACGCCGGTGGACGTGGTCGTGGGCGGAGCCACCATCTTCGTGGTGGATATTGAGCGGTTTGAGCGGGTTTAATCTCGCCGCACTGCCGGGGAATCCGGGGATCCGGCGGCAGCTGGCGGCCAGAGCGTCCCTCTCCCATGCGTACATCCTGTCCGGCCCCCCCGGGTCCGGCAAGCACGATCTGGCCCTGATCCTGGCCCAGGCCATGGTATGCACGGCCCCCGGCGGCGGGCGGCCGTGTCTCCAGTGCGCGGGGTGCCGCAAGGCGGCGGGGGGGATTCACCCCGACGTGGTCCGCATCGCCCCCCCGGAGGGCAAGCGGGACATTGTGGTGGACCAGATCCGCGCCCTGCGCACCGACGCCTATATTAAGCCCAACGAGGCCGGACGGAAGGTCTATCTCATTGAGGACGCCCCGGCCATGAATCCCAGCGCCCAGAACGCCCTGCTCAAGGTCCTGGAGGAGGGACCCCCCTACGCCGCCTTCCTGCTGCTGGCGGACAATGCGGGGATGCTGCTGCCCACCATCCGCTCCCGCTGCGAGACCCTCGCCCTGGCCCCGCCGGAGGAGGCCGCCCCCGCGTACAGCGAGGCGGCGGACCGCCTGGCCCGGCTCCTGCTGGAGGGGGAGGAGCGGGAGCTGCTGGAGCATTGTGCCGCCCTGGAGGCCCTGGCCCGGGAGGAGCTGGCCGGGCTGCTGGACAGTACCGCCGCCGCGCTGGGGGCGCGGCTGAAGACCGATCTCAGCGAAGCGCCCCGGGCCCTGGCGGCCTGCGATCTGCTGAAAAAGCTCCGGGACGCCGCAGGCTTTTACGTGGGGAACGGGCACCTGTGCGGCTGGCTGGCCGCCGCCATGGCCGTCCCCGGGCCGGAGGGCCTTGGCGTACCCTGATCCCCCGCTGCGGGTCGTTCTGCTATACACAGAGAATCGCTCCGGCGGTTCCATCACGGAGGTTCATCCCATGACCGAAATTATCAGCGTCCGCTTCAAAAGCGGGGGCAAGCACTACTATTTTGACCCCGGCGGACTCACCGTGACCCCCGGCCAAGGAGTGATTCTGGAGACCTCCCGGGGTCTGGAGTACGGCGAATGCGTCCGGGGCAACACCACGATAGAGGACGAGGCCGTGGTCCAGCCTCTCCGCCCGGTGGTCCGCATCGCCACCAGCAAGGACCTGGAGACGCTCCAGCGCAACAGGGAAAAGGAGAAGCGGGCCTTCGGCATCTGCCAGGAGAAGATCCAGGCCCACGGCCTGGACATGAAGCTGGTGGATGTGGAATACGCCTTTGAGGGGAATAAGATCCTCTTCTTTTTCACCTCCGAGGGCCGGGTGGATTTCCGCGCCCTGGTCAAGGACCTGGCGGGGGTCTTCCACGCCCGGATCGAGCTGCGGCAGATTGGCGTCCGGGACGAGGCCAAGATGCTGGGCGGCCTGGGGATCTGCGGCAAGCCCTTCTGCTGCGCCACCTTTTTGGACGAGTTCCAGCCCGTGTCCATCAAGATGGCCAAGACCCAGAGCCTCTCCCTCAACCCCACCAAGATCTCGGGCACCTGCGGACGGCTGATGTGCTGTCTCAAGTATGAGCAGGAGGCCTATGAGGACCTGCTGAAGCGGGCCCCGAAAAATGAGTCCTTTGTGGAGACCCCGGACGGGGTGGGGACGGTCTCCTCGGTGAATCTCCTGCGGGAGAGCGTCAAGGTCCGCCTGGACGACCAGCCGGACACCCCCCACTGCTACCAGAACTGTGAGATCTGCGTGGTCCGCAGCGGCAAGGGCAAGCGGCCCGAGGGCTACGTCCCCCCGCCGCCGGAGGAGCTGGCCAAGCTCCGCAAGGTGACGCCC
>CANSQX010000146.1 GCA_947649225.1 uncultured Flavonifractor sp. | reverse complement strand
AGAAAAAGCCCCAGCGCTGGAGCAAAACCCCTCCGGCGCAGGGGCTTTTCTTCTGTTTTACCGGCCGGTACCGCCCATCGGGGGCCAGGGCGTCTGCTGTGGGCTAGAGCGCCGCCCGGATGCGGGAGACAGCCTCCTCCGTGGCAGACGCGTCCCCGAAAGCGGTGAGGCGGATATAGCCCTCCCCGCTGGGGCCGAAGCCCGCGCCGGGGGTGGTCACGACGCAGGCCTCCCGGAGCAGCCTGTCGAAAAACTCCCAGGAGCCCATGCCGCCGGGGGTTTGGAGCCAGATATAGGGGGCGTTGACCCCGCCGTAGACGGTGAGCCCGGCGGCGCTCAGGCCCTCCCGGATGATCCGGGCATTGTTCAGGTAGTAGGCGATAGATTCCTTGATCTGGCGCTGGCCCTCGGGGGTGAGGGTGGCCTCGGCCGCCCGCTGGATCACGTAGGGCACGCCGTTGAATTTGGTGCTCTGGCGGCGGCCCCACAGGGCGTTCAGGCTGGCGCCCCCCCGCTCCAAGTCCTTGGGGATCACCGTATAGGCGCAGCGGTTGCCTGTAAATCCGGCGGTCTTGGAGAAGGAGCGGAACTCAATGGCGCAGGTCTTGGCCCCCTCGATCTCAAAAATGGAGTGGGGGATGCCGGGCTCGGTGATGAAGGCCTCATAGGCGCTGTCATAGAGGATCACGCTGCCGTGGGCGTTGGCGTAGTCCACCCAGGCCTTGAGCTGCTCCCTTGTGGCCACCGCGCCGGTGGGGTTGTTGGGAAAGCACAGGTAAATCAGGTCCGCCGGCCGGTCCGGCAGAGCGGGGGAAAACCCGTTCTCCGCCGTGCAGGGCATGTAGACCAGCTTGGTCCAGCACCCGGCGGCCGCGTCATAGTCCCCGGCCCGGCCCGCCATGGCGTTGGTGTCCACATAGACCGGGTAGACCGGGTCGCACACCGCCACCACGTTGTCCGCCGAGAAGATGTCCCCGATGTTGCCGCAGTCGCTCTTGGCTCCGTCGGAGACGAAGATCTCGTCGTCCGCCAGCTCCACCCCGGCGGCCTTGTAGGAATCCCGGATGGCAAAGCGGAGAAAGTCGTAGGAGACGTTGGTCTCCTCGCAGTAGCCCCGGAAGGTCTCCCTGCACCCCATCTCTCCGGCGGCCTTCTGCATGGCCTCGATCACGGCGGGGGCCAGGGGCAAAGTGACATCCCCGATGCCCAGGCGGATCAGGGTCTTTTCGGGGTGTTCGGCCGCAAAGGCCCGGGTGCGGCGGCCGATCTCGGGGAACAGATAGCCCCCCGGCAGCTTGAGAAAGTTGGTGTTAATCTGTGCCATCGTTCCATTCTCCTTTGAATACGGCCACGGCAGGGCCGGTCATATAGACGTGCTGGTTCTCCTCCCAGCGGATTTGCAGCTCCCCACCGGGGAGACGGACGGCGGCGCGCCGCCCGGTGCGGCCGGAGGACGCGGCGGCAGCCAGGACCGCGCAGGCCCCGGTGCCGCAGGCCAGGGTCTCCCCGCTCCCCCGCTCCCAGATCCGGACCTCCAGCCGTCCCGGGCCGGAGACGGCGGCGAACTCGGCGTTGGTCCGGCCGGGGAGAAAACAGGGGTGGCGCTCCAGGGCGGGGCCCAGCCGGGCCAGGTCCAGCTCCGCCAGGCTGCCCGGCCGGTCCAGGAAGACCACCGCGTGGGGGTTGCCCATGGACACCGGGTAGACCGTGCAGCTGTCCGCCCCTAGGGGGAGCACCCGGATATGCTCCAGCACCGGGACTCCCATGTCCACTGTCACCGTTTCCACCCGCCCCGCCCGGGGGTGCAGGGCCAGGAAGCGGATCCCCGCCCGGGTCTCGATATTCAGGGACGTTCTGTCCGTCAGCCCCTGGTCGTACACGAATTTGCCCAGACAGCGGATGCCGTTGCCGCACATCTCTCCCTCGGAGCCGTCGGCGTTGAACATCCGCATCCGGAAATCGGCGGTCTCCGACGGGCAGACGCAGATGAGCCCGTCGGCCCCCACGCCGAAGTGCCGGTCAGACAGCCGGACCGCCAGGCCGGGCAGGTCCTCCGGCGTGCGCTCCAGGCAGTTGAGATAGAGATAGTCGTTTCCCAGGCCGTGCATTTTGATGAATTCCATGGCTCGCCTCCTCCACAGACAGCGGCGGCGGCAGTCCCCGGACTGCTCCTGCGCAGCCGCTCCGCTGCTTCTATGTGTATGAGGGTTAGAGCTCTTCCAATACCAGCTGCGCGGCCTGAATCATCCGGACGCCGCTGTCCATGCTTCGCTTCTGGAGGAGGCGGTGGGCCTGCTCCTCGGTCATGCCGCGGCGCTCCATCAGCAGGGCCTTGGCCCCCGCGATGACGGCCTCCTCCTCTGCGCTGCGGCGGGGGCGGGGGCGGACGAAGGGCTCCAGCCTGCGGCCCATCTGAAGGAGCATCCGCACTGCGGCGATCAGCTCCCCCTTGGGGACCGGGGCGGCCAGCTTAAAGATCCCGTCGCTCCGGCACAGGTCCAGAATGCTCTGAACGGCCACCAGCAGCACGGCGCAGCTGGTGGGCAGGTCCTCGAAGAGCTCCTCCGCCGAACCGTCGGAGAACTTATAGCCGCAGATCACGGTGGTGAGCTGCTGCTTGTGGACCGCCCGGCGGACCTGGTCGGCCGACCGGCAGACAATGCAGGAGGCGGCGCCGGCGTTCTCCAGAATCTCCTTAATCCGCCGGCAGCTCTTTTCACTCTCGAAGGCCACAATCACCTTATCCATCGAACTCGATCAACTCCTTCACTCAGGAGTGCCTGTGGGACGGGCTGTCTACGCAGCATGACAGCCCCTCTCTCTGTCCGGACGGGCGGATCAATAGTTGATGATATACTTCTCCCGCTCCCAGGAACTGACGCGGGTGCGGTACTCGTCCCACTCCTTCTTTTTGCCGTCCAGGTAGTTGGAGGCGATGTGCTCCCCCAGGGTATCCAGCACCAGGGAATCGGCCTCCATCTCCCGGATGGCCTCCTCCAGGGAGCCGGGCAGGCTGTCGATGCCCTTGGCGGCCCGGGCGGCGGCGTCCATGGCGAAGATGTTCTCGGTGATCTCGGGGGGCGGGGTGAGGCCCCGCTCGATGCCGTCCAGACCGGCGGACAGCAGCACGGCCAGCGCCAGATAGGGGTTGCAGGCCGGGTCGGGGGATCGGAGCTCCACCCGGGTGGCCTGACCCCGGGAAGCGGGGATCCGGATCAGGGCCGAGCGGTTGGAGGCCGACCAGGCCAGGTAGCAGGGGGCCTCATAGCCGGGCACCAGGCGCTTGTAGGAGTTGACCAGGGGATTGGTGATGGCCGCAAAGCCCTTCACGTGGGCCAGAATCCCGGCAATAAAGGAGTATGCCTCCTTGGAGAGCTGCTTCTCGCCGTTGGGGTCGTAGAACACATTTCTGCCATCCTTGAAGAGGGACATGTTGGTGTGCATCCCGGAGCCGTTGATGCCAAAGATGGGCTTGGGCATGAAGGTGGCGTGGAGCCCGTTCTTCTGGGCCAGGATCTTCACCGCCAGCTTGAAGGTCATAATGTTGTCGGCGGCGTGGAGGGCCTCCTCATACTTGAAGTCGATCTCGTGCTGGCCCTCGGCCACCTCGTGATGGCTGGCCTCGATCTCAAAGCCCATCTGCTCCAGGGCCATGCAGATCTCCCGGCGGGTGCCCTCGCCGTGGTCCAGGGGGCCCAGGTCGAAGTAGCCGGCCTCGTCGTTGGTCTTGGTGGTGGGCTTGCCCTCCTCGTCGGTCTGGAAGAGGA
>CANSQX010000145.1 GCA_947649225.1 uncultured Flavonifractor sp. | reverse complement strand
TTTTCGTCCACGTCTATCTGCTCGGCCGCCGGTACCTTGGGCAGCCCGGGCATGGTCATGATGTCGCCGGTGAGGGCTACAATAAAGCCTGCGCCGGCGGCAACCTTCAAATTCCGCACGGTTACGGTGAAGCCCGTAGGGGCCCCCAGCAGCGACGGGTCGTCGGAGAAGGAGTACTGGGTCTTCGCCATGCAGATAGGCAGGCCGCCGAAGCCCAATGCGGTCAGCTGCTCCGCCTGCTTTCTGGCGTTGGGAGTGAGCACCGCCCCGTCGGCCCGGTAGATCCGCTTACAGATGGCCGCCAGCTTCTCCTCAATGCTCTGCTCCAGCTCGTAGGACGGATGGAAGGCGTTGGGCTGCCCGCACAGGCGGACCACCTCCTCCGCCAGGGCCATGCCGCCCTCGCCGCCCTTGGCCCACACCTCGGACAGGGCCACGTGGACGCCCAGCTCCCTGCATTTGGCCTCCACCAGGGCCAGCTCGGCGGCGGTGTCGGTGGGGAACGCGTTGACAGCCACCACGCAGGGCAGGCCGAACACGTTTTTGATGTTGTCCACATGGCGGAGCAGGTTGGGCAGGCCCCGCTCCAGGGCCTCCAGATTTTCGGTATTCAGATCGGCCCGTGCCACGCCGCCGTGGTATTTCAGCGCCCGGACCGTGGCCACAATCACCACCGCAGAGGGGGTCAGGCCCGCCATGCGGCACTTGATATCCAAAAACTTCTCCGCGCCCAGGTCGGCGGCGAAGCCCGCCTCGGTGACCACATAGTCCCCCAGCTTGAGGGCCATGCGGGTGGCGGTGACGCTGTTGCAGCCGTGGGCGATATTGGCGAAAGGCCCGCCGTGGATCAGGGCCGGGGTGCCCTCCAGAGTCTGGACCAGGTTGGGCTTGAGGGCGTCCTTGAGCAGGGCGGCCATGGCCCCCTCGGCCTTGAGATCGTGGGCGGTCACGGGCGCTCCTCCGTAGGTGTAGCCCACGATGATCCGGGCCAGCCGGGCCTTCAGATCCGTGATGTCGGAGGCCAGACAGAGCACCGCCATCACCTCGCTGGCCACGGTGATCTCGAAGCCGTCCTCCCGGGGCACCCCCTGCACCTTGCCGCCCAGGCCGTCCACAATGTGGCGCAGCTGGCGGTCGTTCATGTCCACCGCCCGCTTCCAGGTGATCTGCTTGGGGTCGATGCCCAGGGCGTTGCCCTGCTGAATGTGGTTATCCAGCATGGCCGCCAGCAGGTTGTTGGCCGCCCCGATGGCGTGGAAATCCCCCGTGAAGTGGAGGTTGATGTCCTCCATGGGCACCACCTGGGCGTAGCCGCCCCCCGCCGCGCCCCCCTTCACCCCGAACACCGGGCCCAGGCTGGGCTCCCGCAGGGCCACCAGGGCGTTTTTGCCGAGCCTCCGCAGGCCGTCGGTGAGGCCCACCGACGTGGTGGTCTTCCCCTCCCCCGCAGGGGTGGGGGTGATGGCGGTCACCAGAATCAGCCTGCCGTCCGGCCGGTCCGCCAGCTCCTTCAGCAGCCGGCAGTCCACCTTCGCCTTATCATTGCCGTACTGCTCCAGATACTGCTCGTCCACCCCCGCTGCCGCCGCTATCTCCCGGATGTGCTTCGGCCTGCTCGCCTGGGCAATTTCAATGTCGCTTTTGACCTTCATCCTGCCACTCCTCTCTGTAGATGGCGCCGGATTGCTGCCGCGCCCCGCTTTCCTCTCTAATGAGTGTATCACGGGACAGCTCCGGCGAAAACTCATAAAATTGTTCATATTCTCTCCAGAGATCGGGAGAGTTTTATGCAATCGAACTAAAAACCAGAGATAAACCGCAAGCGGCATCCGAATGGGATGCCGCTTCTCTGCTAAGCCCGCGCCACGCCAGAATCCCGGGCAGCCTGGGCCACGGCGGCGGCCACGGCGGGACAGACCCGGGGATCGAACGCGGCTGGAACGATGTAGTCGGGGGAGAGCGCGTCTCCCACCAGATCGGCCAGGGCGCGGGCGGCGGCCAGCTTCATCGCGTCGTTGATGTCAGCGGCCCGGGCGTCCAGGGCTCCCCGGAACACGCCGGGGAAGGCCAGCACATTGTTGATCTGGTTGGGGAAGTCGCTGCGGCCGGTGCCCACCACGGCGGCGCCGGCCTCCCGGGCCAGGTTGGGCATAACTTCGGGCACCGGGTTGGCCATGGGGAAGAGGATGGGGTCTTTGGCCATGGCGCGCACCATATCCCGGGTGACCAGGCCGGGAGAGGAGACCCCGATGAACACGTCGGCTCCCCGCAGGACCTCCGCCAGGGAGCCGGAGCGGTTGTCCGTGTTGGAGATCCGGGCCAGCTCCGCCTTTTCTTCGTTCAGATCGGTCCGGTCCCGGCTGACGGCCCCCTTCCGGTCGCAGATCACCGCGTCCCCCAGCCCCATGGTCTGGAGCAGGCGGAAAATAGCGGTGCCTGCGGCCCCGGCCCCGGAGAAGACCGCCCGCACGTTCTCCAGCTTCCGGCCGGTCAGCTTCAGGGCGTTGGTGAGGGCGGCCGCCACAATGATGGCCGTGCCGTGCTGGTCGTCGTGGAAAATGGGGATGTCGCAGCAGGCTTTGAGCCTGCGCTCGATCTCAAAGCACCGGGGGGCGGAGATATCCTCCAGGTTGATCCCACCGAAGGAGCCCGCCAGCAGGCGCACCGTGTTGACAATCTCATCCACATCCTGGCTGCGGATACACAGGGGCACCGCGTCCACCCCGCCGAAGGCCTTGAAGAGCACGCACTTGCCCTCCATGACGGGCATGCCGGCCTCGGGGCCGATGTCCCCCAGCCCCAGCACCGCGCTGCCGTCGGTGATGACGGCGCACAGGTTATGCCGGCGGGTCAGCTCGTAGCTCCTGCTGACATCCTTCTGAATCTCCAGGCAGGGCTGGGCCACTCCGGGGGTATAGGCCAGGGAGAGGGCCTCCTTGCTGTCCACCTTCATCTTGGGTACAAACTCCAGCTTACCCCGCCACTGCCCATGCAGCCGGAGCGATTCCGCCGCGTAATCCATTCTGATCCCCTCCGTTCTCTCTCAATTCAGTTCAAAAAGTCCTTGAGCTTCTTGCTCCGGGAGGGGTGGCGCAGCTTGCGCAGGGCCTTGGCCTCGATCTGGCGGATGCGCTCCCGGGTGACATTGAACTCCTTGCCCACCTCCTCCAGGGTGCGGGTGCGGCCGTCCTCAATGCCGAAGCGCAGCTTCAGGACCTTCTCCTCCCGGGGGGTGAGCGTGGAGAGCACATCCACCAGCTGCTCCTTCAGCAGGGTGAAGCTGGCGGCCTCGGAGGGCTCGGAGGCGTCCTCGTCAGGGATGAAGTCCCCCAGGTGGGAGTCCTCCTCCTCGCCGATGGGGGTCTCCAGGCTCACGGGCTCCTGGGCGATCTTCAGAATTTCGCGCACCTTGTCCACCGGCATGGACATCTCTTCGGCGATCTCCTCGGGGGTGGGGTCGTGACCCAGCTCCTGGAGCAGCTGCCGGGAGACCCGGATCACCTTGTTGATGGTCTCCACCATGTGCACCGGGATCCGGATGGTCCGGGCCTGGTCGGCGATGGCCCGGGTGATGGCCTGCCGGATCCACCAGGTGGCGTAGGTGGAAAACTTGTAGCCCTTGGTGTAGTCGAACTTCTCCACCGCCTTGATCAGGCCCAGGTTGCCCTCCTGGATGAGATCCAGGAACAGCATCCCCCGGCCCACGTAGCGCTTGGCGATGGACACCACCAGACGGAGGTTCGCCTCAGCCAGCTTCTGCTTGGCCTTCTCCCCCTCCTTGATGATGGCCTTGAGACGGGCCAGATCCTGCTCGGAGAGCTCCGCCCCCTCCAGGCTGTCCACCTGCTCCTGGGCCAGATTCCCGTCGCTCATCTTCTGCGCCAG
>CANSQX010000144.1 GCA_947649225.1 uncultured Flavonifractor sp. | reverse complement strand
CGCAGCCCTGGTTTCTCTTTGCTACTTTCTCCAAACGGAGAAAGTAGGCCCCCGCGGCAGCGGCCCCCCGCGGGGGGGGAGTCCCCTGCAAAGCCCCCTGAAGGGCTGTCCAGCCCTTCTATTCCTCGTCGTTTGCGTTTTTATCGATAAATTCCGGCCGGACCTTGCTGTAGAGGATCTTTTGTGCGCTATACAAACTGTAATAACCAGAGAACATATACGACACTGCGATGGAAACGGCGAAGAGACACAGGCTCTGCTCGGTAAACATGCCGAAGCTGTCCCCGGCGAAGAGCTCCAGCGCCAGCAGCAGCGAGGTGAGCGGACAGTTGGTGACGCCGCAGAACACGCTGACCATCCCCAGCCCCGCCCCAAAGGACGGGTGGAGCCCCAGCAGCGGCGCCACCGTACATCCGAAGGTAGCCCCGCTGAAAAAGACCGGCACAATCTCGCCCCCCTTGAACCCCGCCCCCAGGGTAATGGCCGTAAACAGCATTTTCAGCACAAAGGCCTCGGGCCGGGCGTATCCGTTGATGGCGGCCTGAATCACCGCGCCGCCTGCGCCGTTATAGTCATAGGTCCCCGGATTCCAGATCCAGACCAGAACAGTGAGGCCGATCACCGCCGCCCCGCCCACCGCCGCCCGGATCACCGGCCGGGGCAGAAAGCGGTCATAGAGCTTGGGCGCAACGTGCATCATCCGGCAGAAGAGGATGGAGACCAGCGCGAAGAGCAGCCCCATCCCGATGGTCTGGGCCAGCGTGAGGGGCGACAGGTCGGGCACCCCCTGGAGATCAAAGGCCGTGGGGGCCACGCCGAAGTACTTGGCCACCCCCAGCCCCACGATGGCCGAGAGGACGCAGGGCACAATGGCGGCATAGTACATCACCCCCACGCTCACCACCTCCATGGCGAACATGGCCGCCGTCAGCGGGGTGCCAAAGAGGGCCGAGAAGGCCGCCGACATGCCGCACATGGTGATCACCCGGCGGTCCTTATCGTCCAGGCGCATCAGCCGTCCCAGCCGGTTGGAGATGGCGCCGCCAATCTGGAGCACCGCTCCCTCCCGGCCAGAGGAGCCCCCCGCCAGGTGGGTGAGGACGGTACTGAGGAAGATCAGCGGGGCCATATTCAGCGGCAGGGCCGTATTCTCCCGGACGGAGGTCAGTACAAAGTTGGTCCCCCGGTCCTTCTCCACGCCGCACAGCCGGTACAGCCCCACGATGGCTATGCCCACGGCGGGCAGCAGCAGCAGGAGCCACCGGCGGCTCTCCTGAAGGACCGTGACCCCGTGGAGGGCATAGTGAAAGGCCGTGCCCGCCAGCCCCGCCGCTACACCGGTGATCAGGGCGAAGACCACCCACTTGAGAAAGACGCTTGGGTTGGACAGCAGCGCCCGCAGGCGCGATTGGTTCTCCTTCATCCTTCCTCCTCCCGCCGTTCCGGCCTGCGCCAGAGTCCATCTGCGCCTCTATTATAATACACACCCCGAAAAAGAACAACCTGCGGATGCGCCGCTCCGAAAAAAAGCGGCCGGAGGGTCCTCTCCGGCCGCTTTTTCCGTTGTTACAGGAGCGCTCAAAATTCCGCCGCCAGCGCCTCGGCCCGGGCAGCTGCCTCTGCCAGGAGGGCCGCCTTGTCATTGCGCACATCGTCCAGCCCCTCCGCGCACAGACACTGGAAAGACGGAATGCCGTACATGGCGCACAGGGCCTCCAGCTGCCGGGCCCCCATCTCCATCCAGGCCAGCTCCCCGGAGTAGCTCCCGCCCCGGGTGGTAATCAGCAGCAGCTTCTCCGCCCGGCACTGCCCCACCATGTCCCCCTTGCCGCTATAACCGAACGTAATATCGGTCACAGAAATACGCTCGAGGTAGATTTTCAGGATGGCGGGGAAGTTCAGATCCCAGAAGGGGGCAGCGATCACGATTTGATCGGCGGCGGCGAACTGCCGGGCGGGCTCAAACATGGGTTGATCCAGACGCCCCGCCGCCCAGAGGGCGTCCCGCTCCGCCAGGACCTCGGGGTATTGGGGCTGTAATCGTTCCGCGCAGAGATTACGTTCTGTTATGGAACAGTCGGGGTGTTTGGCCAGCACGGCCTCCAAAAAGCGGCGGGCCAGCCCCAACGTCCGGGACCGCTCCCCCCGGACACAGGCGTTTACAAACAGGAGTTCAGACATCGCGGCGCACCCTTTCCTTTCGTTTAAGCTCAGCCTTCCCCGGCGGGGAGGATTTGATACCAGCGGCTGACCACTGCCGTCTGGACAAAGCCCGTCCGGCGGTAGAGGCCGCAGGCGGCCTCGTTGGCGGTGGAAACCCGCAGAAAGCAGCGCTCCGCCCCGGACGACGCCAGAAGGGCCAGGCAGGCCCGCAGCAGCTCGGTCCCCAGTCCCTGGCCCCGGACATCCTTCAACAGGCCGATGCCCGCAATCTCAGGGATGTCTCCGGTACAATCCAGCTCATAGAGGCCCACGGGGACTCCCGCCCGCAGGACGAAGCCGCAGAATTGGCCCGGGTTCAGAGCCCGCTCCAGCTCCTCGGGGCCATAGGTGGCTGAGTTGGGCACGTCAAAGAAGCACTCGTTATGCAGGGTCAGCCACTGGCCGCCCTTCTGGCGGGTCAGAGGCTCCAGAGTGAGGACTCCGGCGGGCCTGGGGGCGTCTGCGGCGCGCTCCATGCGCACCATCTCGTGGGCAGGGAGCAGCTTGAATCCCTGCCCTGTTCCCTCGGAAAGAGGGGCATCCGGGTCCAGCGAGGCGGCGAACAGCAGCGAGGCTCCAGCCTCCAACAGCTGATTGGCCCCCCGGCGCACCGTGTCCCGCAGTGCCTCCGGCGGGCAGCGGCGGATGAGCAAATATCCCTTGTCCTTGGCGTCAATTTCCCGGGTAATCACGCGGTACTCCGGCTCCATGGGGCACCCCTCCAATCCGTGCAGTCCCGGCTCCCGCCGGAGCGGCGGTCCGGTCCTTTTTTCACATTATAACCTGCAAACCCCGGACTTTCAAGTCCGGGGTTTGCAAATGTGCATCGCAAAGCTGATTTTCTTTCGCCGCCCTGAACCAGGGCTGACTGCGCTATGCTCCGTCATGCTCAAGTTTTAGAGGAACTGATATACCGGCGGTCAAGGAATCCGGTGTGACGGTGCAGCCCAGCGCCAGCACCGCCACATCCGCCGCAGCCGCCCTGCGGAGCGCATCGCCGAAGGCGGAGTGGGTGCGGTCGTTGGGGGAGAACGCGGTACAGCCCGCCATCTGGATCAGGAAGCAGACGGCGGCCTCATACCCGGCCGCTTTGCAGGCCATCAGCTCCTCTAGGTGTTTAACGCCCCGTGCTGTGGGGGCATCGGGAAAGAGGGCCAGGCCGTCCTCCTCCAGGGTAACGCCCTTGACCTCGACGAAACCGCGCCTGCCCCCGGCAGCCTCCCAGTAAAAATCGAAGCGGGAATTGCCGTACCGGGTCTCAGGCCGCAGCAGCGTCAGTCCGGGCACGAAGCGCCCTGCCTCCACCCACTCCCGGAACACCTGATTAGGCGCTTGGGCATCCATATTGATGAGCAAGCGCCCCTTTTCTACGGCCACCAAGTCATATTTGGTCTTCCGTCCCAGCTTATCCGCCTCCTCCAGGTAGACCGCCGCCCCCGGCGTCAGCAGTTCCCGGCACCGCCCAGTATTTTTAACATGGCATACAACCATCTCATCCCCCAGCGCCACATGGGCGATAAACCGGTTTGGCCGCTGCAAAAACCGCCCTTTCACAATCCGCTGGTACCGCAACCCCATTCCTCCCTATAAATCTGTAAAACAAAACGCCCGACCTCTTAGAAGGTCGAGCGTTCTGTGTCGGCATTACCTATCTTCCCGGTCCGTCTCCAGACAAGTATTTTCGGCGCAAACGAGCTTAACTTCCGTGTTCGGGATGGGAACGGGTGGACCCTCGTCGCAATCAACACCGACTTACTTTCTTTTGAAAAAGAAAGTAAGCAAAGAAAACTTTCGTTTTACCTCTATCCAACGATAAAAGCTGACGAGAAACTTTTCTCTCCTTACCGCCTTTTTCACGGTAAGTGTTCTTCTATTGTCAACAGTTGAAACAAAAGCTCTTTTACCAACTGTTTCTTTCCATAAAAACTGGTGACCCGTGGGAGAGTCGAACTCCCGTTTGCGGCGTGAGAGGCCGCCGTCTT
>CANSQX010000143.1 GCA_947649225.1 uncultured Flavonifractor sp. | reverse complement strand
GCGGCCGCTTCGCCACCTCCGACCTGAACGACCTGTACCGCCGGGTCATCAACCGCAACAACCGCCTCAAGCGGCTCATCCAGCTCAAGGCCCCGGACATCATCGTGCGCAACGAGAAGCGGATGCTCCAGGAGGCCGTGGACGCCCTCATCGACAACGGCCGCCGGGGCCGCGCCGTCACCGGCGCCAACAACCGGGCCCTCAAGAGCCTCTCCGACATGCTCAAGGGCAAGCAGGGCCGCTTCCGCCAGAACCTGCTGGGCAAGCGGGTGGACTACTCCGGCCGTTCCGTCATCGTGGTGGGCCCCTCCCTGAAGATCTACCAGTGCGGCCTGCCCAAGGAGATGGCCATTGAGCTGTTCCGGCCCTTCGTCATGAAGAAGCTGGTGGACGACGGCCTGGCCAACAACATCAAGGCCGCCAAGAAGATGGTGGAAAAGGGCGAGGCCGCCGTGTGGGACGCCCTGGAGTTCGTCATCAAGGACCACCCGGTGATGCTCAACCGGGCCCCCACCCTCCACCGCCTGGGCATCCAGGCCTTCGAGCCTGTCCTGGTGGAGGGCCGGGCCATCAAGCTCCACCCCCTGGTGTGTACCGCCTTCAACGCCGACTTCGACGGCGACCAGATGGCCGTCCACGTCCCCCTGTCCGCCGAGGCCCAGACCGAGGCCCGGGTGCTCATGCTCTCGGCCAACAACCTGCTGCGGCCCCAGGACGGCGGCCCCGTCACCGTGCCCACCCAGGACATGGTGCTGGGCTCCTACTACCTGACCTATGAGCGCTACCCCGCCCACAGCGAGGCCGAGACCTATGACGACGTGGCGGCGGTCCGGAGGGACCTGGAGGAGGGGCTCATCAACCCCGATTCCTATATCTGGGTCAAAAACCCCGGAAGCTTGGACGATATCCCCACCTATGCGGGGATGTGCGCCGGTCTGCCCGAGGGCGAGCTGCCCAAGGAATGCCTCCACGTCTTCTCCGACGACACCGAGGCCCGGCTGGCCTATGACGAAGGGGCCCTGGAGCTCCATGTGCCCATCATGGTCCGCCGCTTCCGGGAGGTGGACGGCGTGATGCGCCACAAGCTGGTGCGCACCACCGTGGGCCGCCTGCTCTTCAACGAGGGCATCCCCCAGGATCTGGGCTTCGTGGACCGGGAGGACCCGGAGACCATGTTCGACCCCGAGATCAACTTCGTCACCGGCAAAAAGCAGCTGGGCAAGATCATCGACAAGTGCATCACCAAGCACGGCTTTACCGTCTCCGCCCACGTGCTGGACGTGATCAAGGCCAGAGGCTACCGGTTTTCCACCCGGGGCGCCCTCACCGTCTCCATCAGCGACATGACCGTGCCCCCCGAGAAGCCCGGCCTCATCTCCGCCACCGAGCAGGAGGTGGTAAAGATCGAGCGCCAGTTCAAGCGGGGCTTCCTCACCGACGACGAGCGCTACCGCCTGGTGGTGCAGGCCTGGGAGAAGACCACCAAGGATGTCACCGACGCCCTGATGAAGGGCCTGGACCGGTACAACCCCATCTGGATGATGGCGGACTCCGGCGCCCGCGGCTCCACCGCCCAGATCCGCCAGCTGGCCGCCATGCGCGGTCTGATGGCCGACACCTCCGGCCGCACCATCGAGATCCCCATCAAGGCCAACTTCCGTGAGGGACTGAGCGTGCTGGAGTACTTCATCTCCAGCCGGGGCGCCCGGAAGGGCCTGGCCGATACCGCCCTGCGGACCGCCGACTCGGGCTACCTGACCCGCCGTCTGGTGGACGTGTCCCAGGAAGTGATCATCCGGGAGGAGGACTGCGGTACCGACGACGGCATCACCGTCTCCGAGATCGCAGAGAACGGCCAGGTCATCGAGACCTTCGGCGAGCGGCTCAAGGGCCGCTATCCCGTGGAGGATATCGTGGATCCCAAGACCGGCGAGGTCCTGTTTGACCACCACACCATGCTCAAGCCCGACGACGCCAAGGTTCTGGAGGCCCACGGCATCACCTCGGTGAAGATCCGCTCGGTGCTCACCTGCCGGGCCCGTAGCGGCGTGTGTTCCAAGTGCTACGGCGTCAACCTGGCCACCGGAGAGCCCGTGGGAGCCGGCGAGGCGGTAGGCATTATCGCCGCTCAGTCCATCGGCGAGCCGGGCACCCAGCTCACCATGCGTACCTTCCACACCGGCGGCGTGGCCGGCGGCGACATCACCCAGGGTCTTCCCCGTGTCGAGGAGCTCTTCGAGGCCCGGAAGCCCAAGAAGATGGCGACCCTGGCGGAGATCGGCGGCCGGCTGCGGTTCGAGGAGAGCCACAAGGGCTCCCTGCTGAATATCCACGTGGTGGCCGACGACGGGGAGACGAAGATGTACTCCGTGCCCCACACCGGCCTGCGGGTCAACGACGGGGATCTGATCGAGAAGGGCGCGGCCCTCAACGACGGCGCGCTGAACCCCCACGACGTGCTGCGCACCCGGGGCGCGTCGGCGGTCCACAACTACCTCATCCAGGAGGTTCTGCGGGTGTACCGCCAGCAGGGCGTGGACATCAACGACAAGCATATCGAGGTCATCGTCCGGCAGATGATGCGCAAGTGCCGGGTGGAGGACGCGGGGGACACCGGCCTGCTCTCCGGCGCCATGGTGGATGTGCTGGAGCTTCACGAGGCCAATGAGAGCGTCCGCCGCCGCGCCGCTGCCGGTGAGTGCAGGGAGGACGGCCAGCCTCTGCGGGAGGCGGAGGTCACCCAGCTGCTCATGGGCATCACCAAGGCCTCCCTGGCCACGGACTCCTTCCTCTCCGCCGCCTCCTTCCAGGAGACCACCAAGGTCCTCACCGAGGCCGCCATCAAAGGCAAGGTGGACCATCTCCAGGGCCTGAAGGAGAACGTGATCATCGGCAAGCTGATCCCCGCCGGGTCCGGCCTGGCCGTCTACCGGAAGTATGACAAGGTGGACGACGAGGGGGCCGTCCTCCAGGAGGAGGCCGCCGCCGGAGCGCCCGAGCCGGACGGGGAGGACAGCCTGGTCCTCGCTATCACGCCGGAGGAGGCTGTTCTGGAGGAGGCCGTGCCCGAGGGAGCCGGAATCTGAGTCCCCGGCGGCCCGTTTCGCTGTCACACAGAGCCCCGCCGCTGGCCAGCGGCGGGGCTCTTTTGAGTCAAGGTGCGCCGCTTTTGTCAATGGCCGCAGTTCAGGCCGTCAAACGCCTGAAATTCCGGTTCTCCCTGCCGCGCCCCCTGCCTTTGCGCTATGAAAAATAATTGTGGATAGGATGAGGAGGAATCACCATGCACAACGAGCTGACTGAGCAGGACATCCGTATGATGAAGGAGGAACTGCACCACCGGAGGGTGGAGCTCCGGCCCCAGCTGCTGGAGGCAGTGAAAGAGGCCCGGGGATTCGGGGACCTCAGCGAGAATTTCGAGTACAAGGCGGCCAAACAGGAGAAAAACCGCAACGAAAGCCGCATCCGCTTCTTGGAGAATATGATCAAGACGGCCCATGTGATCCGGGACACCGCCGGGGCGGACGCTGTGGGGCTCTACGACAGGGTGACGGTATTCCTGGAGGACGATGACGAAACCGAGACCTACCAGATTGTCACTACCGTGCGGCAGGACGCCCTGCGGGGGCTCATCAGCCGGGAGTCCCCGGTGGGCAAGGCCCTGCTGGGCCGGCGGGTGGGCGATAAGGTCCAGATCCAGGCTGGCGGGGGCGGCTATACGATGGAGATCCGCGCCATTGAAAAGGGAGACGACGACGGCTCCGTAGCCTTGAATCAATTTTAGACTGCCTGAAATTCCGGCGTTTTTGTGCTTGACTTGCCGGGCGGGCTATGCTATAATCCGAAATTGCGCAGGTATATCTGCACTTGGGAAAAACAGGATGCAAAGCGCCCGGTTTTCCCTGGAATTCAGTGACTGGAGGCACACGGGATGCTGACCGAACTCAAGGACGGCCCCAAGGTGGTGGGCGCAAAGCAGACCCGCCGGGCCATCGAAAGTGGAGCCGCCGTCCGGGTGTTTCTGGCGGCAGACGCCGACCCGCGGGTGACCGGGCCGGTCGAGGCTCTCTGCGCGGAGAGAGGCGTCCCGGTGGAAAAGGCCGCCTCCCTGCGGGAGATGGGGGCCGCCTGCGGCATCGCCGTGGGAGCCGCCGTGGCCGCACGGGTCCGGGGCTGAGCCGCCCGCCTATTGTTGGTTTTAGCAGAATATTTTTCCGGTATTCTGTTAAAATATATCATTGAACCTGTGAGAAAGGAGGAACAAGTATGCCTACGTTTAACCAGCTCGTCCGCAAGGGCCGCGACAAGGTGACCGACAAGTCCACCTCGCCCGCCATGCAGCATGGCCTGAACACCCTGAAGAACCGGGAGACCGACCTGCCCTCCCCCCAGAAGAGGGGCGTGTGCACCGCCGTTCGTACCTCCACCCCCAAGAAGCCCAACTCGGCGCTCCGTAAGATCGCCCGTGTGAAGCTGACCAACGGCTACGAGGTCACTGCCTACATTCCCGGCGTGGGCCACAACCTTCAGGAGCACTCTGTGGTCATGATCCGCGGCGGCCGTGTCAAGGACCTGCCCGGCGTGCGCTACCACATCATCC
>CANSQX010000142.1 GCA_947649225.1 uncultured Flavonifractor sp. | reverse complement strand
GGTCGGGCATCTTGGTCTCGGCGATCTTGCGCACGTCGTCCTTGCTGATGGTGGCGACCTTGGTCTTGTTGGGGACGCCGGAGCCCGACTCGATGTTGCAGGCCTTCTTAATCAGCACGGCGGCGGGAGGGGTCTTGGTGATGAAGGTGAAGGAGCGGTCGGCGTAGACCGTGATCACCACGGGGATGATGAGGCCGGCGTCGTTCTTGGTGCGCTCGTTGAACTCCTTGGTGAATGCGGCGATGTTAATGCCGTGCTGGCCCAGGGCGGGGCCCACGGGGGGCGCGGGCGTGGCCTTGCCGGCGGGAATCTGAAGCTTGACGTAACCAGTTACTTTCTGTGCCATTTGAAACAGCACCTCCTACGGTAATGTGGTTTGGACGGCAGCGGCGCTGCCTCCCACTCAGGAGACGGGCTCGATCTGATCGAGCTCCAGCTCCACGGGCGTCTCCCGCCCGAACATGGAGACCACCACCCGGACCTTGCTCCGGTCCAGGTCGATCTCCTCCACGGTGCCCAGGAAGGACTCCAGGGCGCCGTCGGTAATCTTCACACTGTCGCCGACCTCGTAGCCCACCACGATCTCCCGCTTCTCCACGCCCAGGGCGGCGATCTCGTCGTCGGTGAGCGGGATGGCCTTGTTGCCCGAGCCCACGAAGCCGGTGACGCCCCGGACGTTGCGCACCAGGTGCCACGTCTCGTCGGTCATGATCATCTTGACCAGCACGTAGCCGGGGAAGACCTTGCGCTCCACGGTCTTCGGGCCGTTGTCGGTGATTTCAGTGACGGTCTCCAGGGGAATGTTGACCTCGTGAATCAGGTCCCTCAGCCCCCGGTTTTCCACCGCCTTCTCGATGCTGGCGGCGACGGTGTTCTCATAGCCGGAGTAGGTGTGGGCGACATACCACTTTGCATTTTCAGCCATGATACCCCAGCTCCTAGCCCTTGCCGAACAGGTTGAGCAGGGCGTCCACGATGCCGCCGGCAATGGCGTCGAAGATCCAAATGCAGACGCCTACGACAATGACGCAGACAATGACGATCACCACGTTGTTGATCGTCTGCTTTGCGGTGGGCCACTGGACCTTCTTGAGCTCGCTCTTCATCTCCCGGAACCACTTGGCGATGCGGGCGAAAAAGCCGGGCTTCTTCTCCTTGGGCTTGTCCTTCTTGGCCTTCTCCGCCTTCTCAACCTTCGCCGGCTTTCCGGGGGCCTGGACGATTTCCTCCTCCGCAGCCTTGCTGAGCTTCTCGTTTTCAGACATTCAGTTAAACCCTTCTTTCTTGTGAGCCGTTGCGGGACTCATTACTTGGTCTCATTATGGACCGTGTGCTTTCTGCAGAAGGGGCAGTACTTATTCATCTCCAGACGGTCGGGGCTGTTCTTCTTGTTCTTGTTGGTGTTGTAATTCCTCTGCTTGCACTCAGAGCAGCGCAGGGTGATCTTTACCCGGTTGCCTGCCTTCGCCATTTGCGGCACCTCCTTCATTGTTTGACCGCGCACAAAAAAAGCCGGACGCGGCCTCCGGCCGAATCCAGCGACGAAAGGGCGCAATAGGCCCCTCAGGCGTCACGGTGCGGATTCGGCAGGTTTTGCCTCCCTATGTGTCCAAACAGTCAGGGTTTTATGCGGCATCACACCGTAAAAATGCGCATAAAAAAGAAGCCCTTCTCATAGGTGCTGATAGTTTATCACGGCTGCGCCCGCTTGTCAAGAGAAATTCCTTGTCTTTTCCGCCTTTTTCCTGTATAGTGCAGGGAAGAAGGGAGCGATTGCAGTGAGAGTGATGGCGGTGGACTTTGGAGACGCCCGGACGGGGATTGCGGTTTCGGACGCCACAGGGACCCTGACGGGACACACCCAGGTGATTGCCAGCCGCAGCCCGGAGCGGGCGGCGGCGGAGATCGCCGCGCTGGTCCGGGCCCACGGGGTAGAGGAGCTGGTGCTGGGGTTCCCCCGGAACATGGACGGCACCGAGGGGCCCCGGGCGGCGCGCTATCGGGCCTTTGCCGGGCTGCTGGAGGAGGCCGCCGGGCTGCCGGTGGTCCTCTGGGACGAGCGGCGTACTACTGTGGAGGCCCACCAGATCCTCCACGCCTCCGGCAAGCGGATGAAGCAGCACAAGAAGTCGGTGGACGCCGTGGCCGCGTCCCTGATTCTGGAGGGCTATCTGGCCTTCCGGTCCCGGGCCTGAGGGCCGCCCCGGGCGGATTTGCCCAGGAGCTCCCGCAGGCCGGCCGCCAGGAGAAAGCCGCCAAAGATCCGGTGCAGGATGGCCACGTCCAGGGCGGTGGCGATCCAGGCGGCCAGGGCGGCCCCGGCCAGCCCGGCCAGGATGGCGGGCCACAGGGCCGCGCGCTCGATGAACCCATTTTTCGCATGGGCGGGCAGGGCGGCGGCGGCGGTGGGGAGGAAGTAGAGCAGATTGATCCCCTGGGCCAGATCCTGGGGCAGGGCGGCGAAGGCGGTCATATAGATGAGCAGCAGGGTGCCGCCTCCCACCCCAAATCCGGAGAGCACCCCGGTAGCCGTTCCAACCGCCAGTGCAACCAGCCAGCCCATCAGAAGAACAGGGCCCGGACGCCGCCGTAGAGGATCAGCAGGGCGAAGATCCGGCGCAGCCAGTCCATATTCAGCTTCTGGAAGAGCTTCCCGCCCAGCAGTCCCCCCAGAAGACCCCCAGCCAGATAGGGCAGCGCGGTCGTGAGCTCCAGGGAGCCCCGGAACAGATAGATGGCCGCCGACAGGCCGCAAAGGGGCAGTATGACGGCCACCGAGGTGGCAAAGGCCCGGCGCTGGTCCAGCCCGCACAGGCGGGTGAGCAGCGGGACCAGGATCATGCCGCCGCCGCCGCCGAAAAATCCGTTGGCCAGCCCGGCCGCCCCGCCCGCCAGGGCGTATGTTAGGCGGCTTTTACCTCCAGCCCGCCGGCGCGCCGGGCGTCCGGTCTCTCGCTTCAAGCAGCATCCCTCCCGTCGTCCATAGTGTGGCACAGGAGGAAATGGTTATGCGTCCAAAAAAATTTTTTCCGGTCCCTTGACAAAATTAAAATATTTGAATATAATAATATTGTAAGCTGCGGCGGACACAGCGCATGTTTCCCGCCGCACGGGCAACCATATCAGAGGGAAAGAAGGTGAGCGCAATCGTGCCGACAGAGGCGGAGCCGCGTACCGGCGCGCCCTATGCGGAGCGGGCCGAGCTGCTGAAGGCGCTGGCCCACCCGGTCCGTCTGGAGATTGTCCGGGGGCTGCTCCGGTGCGGCTGCCGCAACGTGAGCTGCATGGAGGCCCAGACCGGACAGTCACAGCCCTGCATCTCTCAGCACCTGATGCGCCTGCGGGCGGCCGGCGTGGTGAAGGCGGAGCGCACGGGCAACGAGGTGTACTATGACATTGGAAACCCGGAGGTGGCGGCCGTGGTGGCGGCTCTCTTCGGGGACAATCCGGAGGACTATCGATGAGCTGGGATATCATTGTGGTGGGCGGCGGCCCGGCGGGGCTGTCGGCCGCCGTCCAGGCCAGGAGCCGGGACAAATCGGTCCTGGTGGCCGGTGGGGACGGCCGGGACGGCCCCCTGGACAAGGCCGCCCGGGTGGACAACTATTTAGGGCTCCCCGGGCTGAGCGGACGGGCGCTGCTGGAGCAGTTCCAGGCCCACGCGGACGCCGTAGGCGCGGCCCGGAAGATCGGCCGGGTGCTGAATATCATGCCCATGGACGGCCGCTTTTTCGTGGGGATCGGCTCCGATCTGGAGGAGGCCCGGGCGGTGGT
Source organism: uncultured Flavonifractor sp. (assembly GCA_947649225.1). Classification (GTDB taxonomy): domain Bacteria; phylum Bacillota; class Clostridia; order Oscillospirales; family Oscillospiraceae; genus HGM12998. The sequence goes on along the minus strand of CANSQX010000142.1, from coordinate 1,017 downwards.
GCTGGCCACCGGGGTGAGCCACGGAAAGAAGTACCCCGGCGAGGCGGAGCTTTTGGGCCGGGGGGTGAGCTACTGCGCCACCTGCGACGGGATGCTCTACCGGGGCCGGGACGTGGCCGTGGTGGGCCTGTGCGCCGCCGCCCCGGAGGAGGCCGCCTTTCTCCAGGGCCTGGGCTGCCGGGTGACCTACGTGGCCCCCCGGGCGCCGGCGGAGCTGGCCCCCGGCATTCCCTTTATCAAGGCGTCCCGGCTGGAGATCGCGGGCGGGGACACGGTGGAGTTTCTGCGGGCGGACGGCCGGGAGATCCCCTGCGCGGGGGTGTTTCTCCTGCGGGCCGCCCTGGCCCCCGCCGACCTGCTCCCGGGGCTGGCCCTGGAGGGGGGCTATCTGGCGGTGGACCGGAGCATGGCCACCAGCGTCCCCGGGGTCTTCGCCGCCGGGGACTGCACCGGACTGCCCCTCCAGCTCTCCAAAGCGGTGGGCGAGGGGCTGATCGCCGGCCACCGGGCCGCGGAATATGTGGATCAATTGGCATCAGCAGAAAGAAAGGACGGATAAAGCATGGCTGTGATTCATCTGACGAAGGACGGATTTGACAAGGCGGCGGGGCAGGGCCTCGCGATGGTGGACTTCTGGGCCTCCTGGTGCGGCCCCTGCAAGATGCTCTCGCCGGTGATCGAGGACCTGGCCGGGCGCTACGAGGGGAAGGTCCTGGTGGGCAAGGTCAACGTGGACGACGAGCCCGAGCTGGCCGCCCGCTTCGGCGTCATGAGCATCCCCACGGTGGTCTTCCTCAAGGACGGGGCCGAGATCGACCGCAAGGTGGGCGTCATGCCCGCCGGGAGCTTTACCGCCGTGTTGGACGCGCACCTGTGACAGACGGAACTGTATCGTCGAAGCAGCTGAGAATCGGTAAAGCTTGGTGGGTAAAACAGCGCGTGGACTGCGTTGCCGTCCTGGGGTATTTCAAGATTTTTTAACGCCGCAGGGCGGCAAAAGACCCGGCAAGACGGTGT
>CANSQX010000141.1 GCA_947649225.1 uncultured Flavonifractor sp. | reverse complement strand
CTGGGCCTGGGGGACATCGGCCCGGAGGCCGGGATGCCGGTGATGGAGGGCAAGTGCGTGCTCTTCAAGGAGTTCGGCGGGGTGGACGCCTTCCCGCTGTGTATCAGGAGCCACGATGTGGACGAGATTGTCCGCACCATCCAGCTCATCTCCGGCTCCTTCGGCGGCGTCAACCTGGAGGATATCTCGGCCCCCCGGTGCTTTGAGATCGAGGAGAGGCTGAAGGCCTGCTGCGACATTCCCATCTTCCACGACGACCAGCACGGCACGGCCGTGATTACCCTGGCGGGGCTCACCAACGCCCTGAAGGTGGTGGGGAAGCGCAAGGAGGCCGTCCGCGTGGTGATCAACGGCGCGGGGGCGGCGGCCATTGCCATCTGCCGGCTGCTGCTGGCGGCGGGGTTCCAGGACATCACCCTGTGCGACCGGAACGGGGCCATCTACGCGGGCCGTCCGGCGGGGATGAACCCCATCAAGGCGCAGATGGCCCAGGTGACCAACCGGGAGCAGCGGCAGGGCAGCCTGGCCGGTATGCTGGCGGGGGCCGATGTGTTCATCGGGGTCTCCGCCCCCGGCGCGGTGACCACGGAGATGGTCCGGACCATGGCGAGGGACGCCATCCTGTTCGCCTGCGCCAACCCCACGCCGGAGATCTTCCCCGACGAGGCCAGGGCGGGGGGCGCGGCGGTGGTGGCCACCGGCCGCAGCGATTTTCCCAACCAGATCAACAACGTGCTGGCCTTCCCCGGCATCTTCCGGGGGGCCTTCGACGTGCGGGCCAGCGCGATCAACGAGGCCATGAAGATGGCGGCGGCCCAGGCCCTGGCGGACCTGATGCCCGCAGAGGCGCTGTCCCCCGGCCTGATCATTCCGGCCGCCTTTGATCCCCGGGTGGGGAAAGCGGTGGCCGCCGCCGTGGCTCAGGCCGCCCGCGACAGCGGCGTGGCCCGGCTTCCGGCATCATCCCACAGGTAGAAAAGGAGGCAGCCCGATGCGCACCGTGCTAACCGAAGTCCGCTCCGTAACCGGGCGGGATACCTTATATACCTTTGCATGTCCGGAAATTGCCCGAAAAGCCCGGCCCGGGCAGTTTGTCGAGCTGAAGCTGACCGATGGGTGCGAGCCGTTTCTCCGCCGTCCCATCAGTATTTTTGACACGGACGGCGCACATACCTTCTCCCTGCTGGTGCGCACCGCAGGCCGCGGCACGTCCGCCATGAGGGGCTGGACGCCGGGGGCAGAGGCCGATGTCCTGGGCCCCCTGGGAAACGGCTTCTCCTGGGGGGCGGACGCACAGAACTGTGTCCTGGCCGCAGGGGGGATCGGCCTGGCCCCGCTGGCTTTTCTGGCAAAAAAGCTGCTGGAGGAGGGAAAGCGCGTACAGCTGCTGTTCTCCCCCCGGCGGGACGCCGGACTGCTGGACGCGCTGCCCTTCCGGGCGCGGCTCGCAGTCAGCTGCGCGGAAAACCGCGCCGCCTTCCCGGACGCCCTGGACGCCCTTTTGGAGCAGGGCGCGGATGCGCTGTTCTCCTGCGGGCCGGAGGACCTGCTGGAAGAAGCGGCGAAGCGGGCGGAGGCCCGCCGGGTCCCCTGCCAGCTTTCCGTGGAGCGGCGGATGGCCTGCGGCTTCGGTATCTGCCTGGGCTGTGCGGTGGCCATCCGCACGGAACAGGGCGTGACTTACAAAAAGGTGTGCAGGGACGGCCCCGTGTTCCGGGGCGGGGAGGTGGCGTTTCATGAAGAACCTTGAGACCCGCCTGGGCCGGGCGGTATTCCGGAATCCGGTTTTTGGGGCCTCCGGCTGTACCGGGCACGGCTACGAGCTGGCCCCCTGGACCGACCTGTCCCGGTTCGGGGCGGTCAGCCTGAAAACCTTTACCGCAGAGCCCAGGCCCGGCAACCGGCCGGAGCGGGTTGCGGAGGTCCCTGCCGGGGTTCTGAACTCCATCGGCCTTCAGAATCCCGGAAAGGACGCCTTTTTCGCCCAGGTGATGCCCCGGGTGCTGGAGGCGCTGGACGGGGATCAGGTGATTGTCAGCGTGGGCGGCAATACGGTGGAGGACTATGTGGCTCTGGGCCGGGAGGTGGAGGCGCGGTTCGGCGGACAGATTGCGGCGCTGGAGATCAACGCCGCCTGCCCCAATGTGGCCCACGGCGCGGGGTATTTCAGCCGGGAGCCGCAGGCCGCCCACGATCTGGTACAGGCGGTCCGCAGTGCGGTCTCTCTCCCTGTTTTTGTCAAATTCAACACCAATTTCGAGAACTATCTGGAGACCGCCGCCGCGATCGAGGCGGGCGGGGCGGACGCCCTCTATACCACCAACACGCCCCTTGGCATGAAGATTGACTGGAAAACCCGGCGTCCGGCGCTGGGGAATGGACGCGGGCCCATCTGCGGCCCGGCGATCCGCCCCATCGGCGTCTTGCGGACCTGGGAGCTGTACCGTCGTGTGAAGCTGCCGCTCATCGCCAGCGGCGGCATCCGCACCTGGGAGGACGCGCTGGAATACATGTTGGCCGGAGCCTCGGCGGTGGGGGTCGGGAGCGCCCAGTTTGCAAATCCCGATGCGGCGCATGCGGTCCTCGACGGGCTGGAGGCCTATTGTTTCGGCCTGGAGGAGCCGTGGACGGCGTTGATTGGCGCGGCACATCGTGCCTAACGCGCATTTAGAACCTGTATTCATAACCGGGGAACGCCGGATTGCCGGGGGATTTGGCCGTTCTGCAAGACAAAAAATCGCAGGAATACTTGGTGTATTTCAAGATTTTTTAACGCCGCAGGGCGGCAAAAGACCCGGCAAGACGGTGTTCAACGGTTGTGAATACAGGTTCTTACATAGAGACGGCCGTGCGCGCAGCGCAGGGAGCATTCAGGAATGAGCATCAAACCGGCCCTCTCCGGTGAACATGCGGCGAAGGCTCCTGCGCCGGCAGGCCGCCGTTTCACGGGAGTCTGCTGGAACACCAGAGGAGTGCCGGATTGGGGCAGATTTTTCTGCCGGGCAAGACGATTTGACGCAGGAATCCTGACGGATTTCCAGTCCAATCAACGGGGCCTGGCGGGAAAATCTGCCCCAATCCGGCGTTTTGGCGGCGATCAAGCAGAGTCTAACCATAGACGCGGCCAGACAGGCCGTGCGCAGTTCCTCCAACGTATCAGCGGCGCGCGCCTGACGGCAAGAAGGCGGGGGGCCGTTTGTTCCCAGCCCCCCGCCCTGCGCCGTCTGTGTGCAGGTTCTGTCAAGACGTCAGGCGGCTCATCACCTGGAACATCTTTCCGATATCCACCGGCTTCGCCAGGTGTTCGTTCATTCCGGCGTCTTTGGCCAATGCGACATCCTCTTCAAACGCGTTCGCCGACAGTGCGATGATGGGCACGGCGGCCGCGTCCGGCCGGTCCAGGCCGCGAATTACGCGGGCCGCCTCATATCCGCTCATCACCGGCATCATCAGATCCATGAGCACGCAGTCAAACGCCCCCGGGGCGGATGCCACAAACGCATCCACGGCGGCTTTCCCGTCGTTCGCTGTCACGACCTCCGCTCCCGCATCCTTCAGCATGAACTCCACGATTTCACAGTTGATCTCATTATCCTCCACCAGAAGGACGCGCATCCCGGCAATATTGCCCTGCACCTCCTGGGCTTCCACCACGGGACGCGCGCTCCAGGCCTGATCGACCGGAATGGGCAGGGTAATCTGAATCACGCTCCCCTGGCCGATCTGGCTGTCTATCCCAATGGTCCCCTTCATCTGGTCCACCAGCCTCTTGACAATGGACATGCCAAGCCCAACGCCGTTATAGTGGGTCCTTGCGCCCTGATGCTCCTGGGTGAACGGCTCAAAAATGTGCTTTTTGAAGTCCTCCCCAATGCCAATTCCTGTGTCCTCGATCACAAACCGGAAGCTTACGGTCCCGTTCTGGCAGTCGAGCTCGTCTGCCCGGATAAATACGGAGCCGCCCGGCTTGTTATACCGGATGGCGTTGTCCATGACATTCATTAGGATCTGTTTCAGGTGCAGCGGATTGCCGATCAGCCTGCTGTGCTTCAGGCCGCTCTCCTCCAGCACCAGCCGGACCCCCGCCTCCTCCGCCTGGGCGGACAGGATGGTGAGGCAGCCGTTCAGAACCTCGCGCAGGTCGAAGGGCTCCTCCACCGCCGCCGGTCTTCCGCTGTCCAGCTTGCTGACCTGGAGCACATCGTTGACCAGGGCCAGCAGATGCTCCGCCGATATACGGATTGCCTCCCGGCACGCCCTCTGCCGCTGCGCATCATCCGGGCTTTTTTCCTGGATGACCAGCATACCCATAATCCCATTGATGGGGGTGCGGAGATCGTGGGACATATGGGAGAGGAACTCGCTCTTTGCCGAATTGGCCTGCCGGACCTTCTCCAGCAGCTCCATGATGGCCTGCTCCTGTTTCTTCCGCGTCACCATAGTCTCTGTGATATCCTGATGGTATCCGTTCAGGCAGGCGCCCGGTCTGTGGAAGGTCTTGTCCGGTACGCCGCCGCAGCGGACATAAATTTTCCCCAGCTTTGGGTGATTCCAGGGGTAGATCACCTCGGCGCGCCCGGTGCTCAGCATCTCCCGCACCGCCTCCTGCACCATCTCCACATAGTCCGGCACAATGCGCTCAAACCAGCGCTGGTAGCACTCCTCCGGCTCGATCCCATCCGGTACGCCCAGGAGAATCCGCATGGTCCGGTCCGTGTACATTCTGGGCGGGCAGCCCTCCTCCAGCTCGATGGTCCAGATACCGGTCCTGGCGCCCTCGAGGATGTCCTCCATGCTCTGCCGGGCCTCCAGCTTGTACTTCTCCTCCTGCTCCACCACGGCGTTGACATCCCGCAGGGCAAA
>CANSQX010000140.1 GCA_947649225.1 uncultured Flavonifractor sp. | reverse complement strand
TCGGGGGAGGTGCCCAGCAGGCGGACGCCGTACTGCTCCAGGGTGCCGTTCTCATGGAGGGCCATAGCCAGGTTCAGGCCGGTCTGCCCCCCCAGGGTGGGCAGGATGGAGTCGGGCCGCTCCTTCTCAATCACCTGAGTCACGCTGGCGATGTTCAGGGGCTCGATATACACGTGGTCGGCGATGTCCTTGTCGGTCATGATGGTGGCGGGGTTGGAGTTGACCAGCACCACCTCCACCCCCTCCTCCTTGAGGGCGCGGCAGGCCTGGGTACCCGCGTAGTCAAACTCGGCGGCCTGGCCGATGACGATGGGCCCGGAGCCCAGCACCAGGACCTTCTTGATCTTCGGATTCTTAGGCATTGCGGGCCCCTCCCTTCTCCATCATGGCGACAAAGCGGTCGAACAGGTACTCGGTGTCCATGGGCCCAGGTGAGGCCTCCGGGTGGAACTGGACGGTGAAACAGTTGGGGCGTACATACCTGAGTCCCTCCACACTGCCCTCGTTGACGTTCACGTGGGAGATGGCGGCCACCGCCGGGTCCACGCTGTCCCGGGTGACCACATAGCCGTGGTTCTGGCTGGTGATGAAGGCCCGGCCGGCCTCCATGTCCTTCACCGGGTGGTTGCCCCCCCGGTGGCCGAAGCGCATCTTCCGGGTCTGGGCCCCGGTGGCCAGGGCCAGGAGCTGGTGCCCCAGGCAGACGGCGAACAGGGGCAGCTCGCTGTCGTAGAGAACCTTCACCTCCTGGATGATGGCTTCGTTGTCGGCAGGATCGCCCGGGCCGTTAGAGAGCATCACGCCCTGAAAGCCACCCTCCAGCACAGTGGAGGCCGGGGTGTGGGCGGGGAAGACCGTCACCTGGCACCCCCGCCTCTGGAGGCAGCGGATCATGTTGTCCTTGACGCCGTAGTCCATCAGGGCCACCCGCAGCTTCTGCGCCCCCAGGGCGGGGCAGACCTGGGGCTCCCGCCGGGTAACCCGCTCCACGGTGCCCTCCACCCGGTAGGCGCGGATTTTTTCCAGGCAGTCCGCGGCAGAAAAATGCTCCGCACAGGTGATCATGCCGTTCATGGTGCCCTGACTGCGGAGGATGCGTGTGAGGGCGCGGGTGTCCACGCCTTCGATTCCCGTAATATTATATTGTTTCAGGTAGGCGTCCAGGTCCCCCTCGCGGCGGAAATTGCTCCCCCGCCGGGCCATGTGCCGGACGATAAAAGCCTCCGCCCAGGGGCGGCCGGACTCGTTATCCTCCTGGTTCACGCCATAGTTGCCGATCAGCGGATAGGACATTACAATGCCCTGTCCCGCATAGGACGGATCGGTCAGGATCTCCTGATACCCCGTCATCGAGGTATTGAAGACCATCTCGCACACCCGGTCGGCCGTGGAGCCAATGCTGCGCCCTTCGAAGACGCTGCCGTTTGCCAGAATCAGGGTCGCTTTCATCGAAGCTATCCCGCCTTTCTTCTCATTTGCTTCTTTGCATCCGTCCAATTTTATCTCAAATTACGCCGTTTGACAATATGATTTTATACGCTTTTTTGAGGGCGTTTTCCCCGCCTCTTGTCCAACCTGTATGAAAGCGGGGGCGGGCGGGCGCGTCACGCGCCAAAAAGCCCCGGCGGCCCGGACGCCTGCCGGACTGCCGGGGCCGTTTCCGCAGCGCGGCGCCCCTGCTCAGCGCTGGATTCCCAGGGGCCGGACGCCGTCCCAGAGCTGGATGCGCTGCTCGGCCCGGGCCATACGGGAGACCAGCGCCGCCATCTCGGCCCGGGTGAGGGTGGCCTCCGGGCGGAAGGTGAGCCGGTCGTCCACCCCGGAGAGGATGCCCTTGGCGTACAGGCTGTAGATCTCGCTGGCCCCGGGGCTGCTGGAGCGGATGTCGGGCACCGCCGATTTGACCCGGTCCAGGCTGTTGATGGTGGGCAGATTCCGGGCCAGGGTGGTGGAGCCGAAGATGCGGGCCATCTCCCGGCGGGTCACGGGGCGGGTGTAGTCGGTGAACTCCCCCGCCCGGATGATGCCGCTGGCCACGCAGTAGTCCACGGCAGGCTGATACCACAGGCTGCCCGTGGTGCTCTTCAGGTGAAAATCGTCCCCCTTGTAGCGGCTCTCCATGGTGGCGGCCAGCTTGAGGGCCTCGGCCACGGTGAGGGTGGCGCCGGGGGCAAAGCGGCCGCCCCCCACTCCGGAGGCCAGTCCCACGTTATAGGCCACATCCACCCAGACGGCATACCAGTCCCGGGGGCTCACATCGGAGAAGCTGGGCTGGACGCCCCGGGTCAGGGGAAATTGGGCGGAGGGCACCCCCTTCTCCCGCAGCAGCGCGGGGAAGTCGAAGACGGGAATGGCGGTCTTGGATGCGCCCTGGTAGAGATTCAGCACCTCCGCGCCCCCCTGCTCCACCACCTCGGCCCGATCATAGACGAAGTCGTAGACGATGTTGGTGGTCCCGCCCTGGCCGTCTGGGAAGGGCAGGATGCTCACCACGCCCCACTTGATCCCCCGCTGGGCCAGATAGACCCCGGAGTTGATGTGGTACAGGCTGCTGTAGACCGGCTCAATCAGGTAGGCGCCATCCTGACGGATCACCCCCAGGCGGCTGCCCAGCTTGACCTGGGCCATTCCCAGGGAGAAGTCCAGGGCGGAGGAGTACTGGATGGGGATGACGATCTCCCGGGCGGCGTCGGCGTAGCCCCACTTCCCGCCCTGCTCGGCCAGGGCCAGTCCCTCGCTGTAGCCCCAGATGGTCACCGGCCCCGATGCGGCCGCCCGGGCGGAGGGGACCTGCGCCCCGGCTGTCAGGCCCAGGCACAGCAGGAGGGCCAGAGCCCGGCCCGCGGCTTGTTTCACTCTCATGGTCCAAACTCCCCTTTTCTCTGTCTGACGGAGCCGCCGTTCTGCTGGCCATACATAAACAGATCGCATTTGAGCATACCATTGTAGAGCTTACGCTTCTTTCCGGCCTGCCGGCCGAAGCTCCGCTCGAATTCAGTGTGGGAGGAGAGCACCGACACCTGCCACCCCGGGGGCAGACGGCCCGCCGCCGCACCGAAGGCCCGGTACAGCGCCTCGGCCTCCCCCTTCTCCAGGATGCGCTCCCCATAGGGCGGATTGGTGACCACCCGGCCGCAGGGGCTGTCCCGGTGGAATTGGGCGGCGTCGGCCACCTGGAAGCGGACCAGATCCTCCACCTCGGCCTTGACGGCGTTTTCCCGGGCAATGGCCACCGCTTTGGGGTCGATGTCGCCGCCCCAGATGTCATAATCGCCGTCGAATTCCCGATCCATGGCCTCCTCCGCCGCGTCCAGCCAGGCCTTTTGGGGGATCCACCCCCACCGCTGGGCGGAGAAGGAGCGGTTCAGCCCCGGGGCCCGGTTCTTGGCGATGAGGGCGGCCTCAATGGCGATGGTGCCCGAGCCGCAGAAGGGGTCGCAGAAGGGGTCCCGGCCCCGGTAGCGGGAGAGGAGCACCATGGCGGCGGCCAGGGTCTCCCGCAGAGGGGCCTCCACCCCCACGGCCCGGTAACCCCGCTTATGGAGGCCCTCCCCCGAGGTGTCCAGCATCAAAACGGCGGTATCCTTCATAATGGAAAACTGAATCTGATATTTGGGGCCGTTCTCCGGCAGCCGGTTCAGGCCATAGTGCGCCCCCAGCCGGCCGGCGGCCGCCTTTTTGATGATCGCCTGGCAGGCGGGCACCGCGTGCAGGGCCGAGTTCAGGGCGTGTCCCTTCACCGGGAAGGCCCCGTCCCGGGGGATAAACGCCTCCCACGGCAGCGCCCGGGTCCCCTCAAAGAGGGCGTCGAAGTCCGGGGCGGGAAAGCGGCCCAGCACCGCCAGCACCCGCTCCCCGGTGCGCAGGTTCAGGTTGACCCGGGGGATATCCGCCGGAGCGGCCCGGCACAGTACCCGGCCGTTCTCCGCCCGGACGCCGGACAGCTCCAGCCGCCGCAGCTCGTTGGCGGCCAGCCCCTCCAGCCCGAACAGGGTGGGAATTGCAAGCTCTATCCGTTCCATCGGCACGCTCCCTTCTGCATAACTGCCGGATGAATTATCCTTTAGTATAAATGATTTTTCCTGATTTGGCAAACCCTTTTCGGCCTGTATATGCAGAAAAGCACCCGATCCCACTTTCTTTTTTTCGACCAATGTGCTACACTAGAGGTAATCCAACAATGAAGGAGGGATGCCGTCTATGAGTCCCAGCGCGGTTTGGCTCATCGCTCTGGTGGTGTTCTGCATCGTGGAGGCCGCCACCGTGGGCCTGGTCTCCATCTGGTTTGCCGCCGGCGCAGTGGGCGGACTGATCGCCTCGTTCCTGACCGGGAATGTCTGGATTCAGACCGCCGTGTTCCTGGCGCTGTCCTTTGTATGCCTGCTGGCGGTGCGGCCTATGGCCCGGCGCTACGTCCACCCCCGCAGGCAGGCTACCAACGCCGACCGGGTGATCGGCGCGGAGGGCGTGGTCGTCCAGGCCATCGACAACCGGAAGGCCCAGGGGCAGATCAAGGTGCAGGGAAGCCTGTGGACCGCCCGCACCGAGGACGGCCCGCCTGTCCCCAAGGACGCCACCGTGCGGGTGCTCCGCATCGAGGGCGTCAAGCTCATCGTCGCGCCGCTGCAAACGGCGGAAAAAGGAGGAATGTAGCAATGCCCTTCGAGATTCCCGTGGTCCCCATCGCCATCATTGTCCTGGTGATCATCGTCCTGCTGATCCTGGCCGCCAACATCAAGGTGGTCCAGCAGTCCCGGGCCTTCGTCATCGAGCGCCTGGGCGCCTTTCAGACGGTCTGGGGCGTGGGCATCCACTTCAAGGTCCCCTTCATTGAGCGGGTGGCCAAGGTGGTCTCCCTCAAGGAGCAGGTGGTGGACTTCGCCCCCCAGCCCGTCATCACCAAGGACAACGTGA
>CANSQX010000139.1 GCA_947649225.1 uncultured Flavonifractor sp. | reverse complement strand
CGCCGTCATAGATGACGCAGGCAAACTCCGCGTCCAGCATGGCAAACATAGCCGTGCCATACTCCCGGTACAGGGGGAGCAGGATCTCGCAGTCGGACCCGCTTCGGAACGCATAGTCTTTCCCTTCCAGTATCTTCCTGAACCGTTCAAAGCCATATATCTCGCCGTTGCACACACAGTAGCTGCCCTCCCGCTCAAAGGGCTGCATCCCCTCAGGGGTGAGGCCCATGATGGACAGCCGGTGGAAGCCCAACAGGCCGTCTCCGGCCCGGAGCACCCGGCTGTCGTCCGGGCCGCGGCTGGCGGTGCGGCCAAAGCCCCGCTGAAAGGCGCTAAAATCGGCCACAGGGCCGCAATAACCGATGATTGAGCACATATGTCTCCTCTTTCCGCCCTCCCGGCCCCCGCCGGAGCCATGGGGCTTTTATTGTTCGCTGGGTCACAAGGGCATGGGATACTTCCCAGTAAAGCACCCGTCGCAGAAGCCGCAGGCCGCGTCCGGGGCAACGCGCTTCAGCGCGTTCAGGCTCAAAAAGCCCAGGCTGTCCGCCCCAGTCCGCGCCCTGATCTCTTCCACCGAACAGCGGCAGGCGATCAGCTCGTCCTCGTCTGGGATATCCGTGCCAAAATAGCAGGGAGCTATAAAGGGCGGCGCGGAGGAACGCAAATGCACCTCCGCAGCCCCCGCCTCCCGCAGCAGGGACACAATCTGCCGGGAGGTGGTGCCCCGGACAATGGAATCGTCCACCAGCACCACCCGTTTCCCCTTCACGCAGCTTCTCAGCGCCCCCAGCTTGATGCGCACCGCCTGCTCCCGGTGGCCCTGGCCGGGGGTGATGAAGGTGCGGCCGATATAGCGTTTTTTCACCAGCCCCACCCCATAGGGGATGCCGGACTCCTCCGCATAGCCCAGGGCGGCGTCCAGCCCGGAGTCGGGCATACCGATCACCACATCGGCCTCCGCCGGGTGCTCTTGGGCCAGGAAGCGCCCCGCCCGAAGCCGGGCCTGATGGACGCTCTGGCCGCAGATGGTGGAGTCAGGCCGGGCAAAGTAGATGTATTCAAAAATGCACAGGTGTCCGCCGCCCGCCGGTGGAGGCTGGACAATGCGCACCTGCCCGTCCTCCACCGCCACGATCTCGCCGGGGCCCAGCTCCCGCTCGAACCGGGCCCCCACCGCGTCCAGGGCGCAGCTCTCGGAGGCGAACACCACGACCTCTCCCCGGCGGCCCATGCACAGGGGCCGGAAGCCCCAAGGGTCCCGGGCGGCCACCAGCTTCCGGGGCGACATGACGATGAGGGACCAGGCTCCCCGCAGCCCCGCCAGCGCCCGGCGCACCGCCTCCTCCACCGAGGGGCAGCGCAGCCGGGCCTGGGCGATGGCGTAGGCGATGAGCTCGGAGTCGCTGGTGGTCTGGAAGATGGCCCCCTGGTACTCGAATTGTGCGCGCAACTGGTCCGCGTGGGGCAGATTGCCGTTGTGGGCCAGGGCCAGGGTGCCCTTGACGTACCTCAGCGTCAGAGGCTGGGCGTTTTCCCGGCGGGTCCCGCCCGTGGTGGAATAACGCACATGGCCCACCGCCATGGTCCCGTTCAGCCGGTCCAGGACCGCCTCGTGGAACACCTCACCCACCAGTCCCGCGTCCTTGTGATAGGACAGCTCCCGGTCGTTGATGGCGGCGATGCCGCAGGCCTCCTGCCCCCGGTGCTGGAGGGCGTACAGGCCATAATAGGCGGTGCGGGCGCAGTCTCCGACGGGGTCATAAACACCGAACACGCCGCACTCCTCATGAAGCTCCATGGTAACACTCCCTTGTGTCAACGCCCTCAGGGCAAGGGAACCAGCCCTTGCCCTGGGGTATTCTTTAGGAACCTCTGAATCAATGCGTCTGCGGCGCTTTGCGGATCTTTTTCGCCACAACTTCGTTGTGATTTCTTGAAATAAACACAATTATTCCTGCGAAATCCCGCCTTCGTCGGCGCAAGCTCCGCATCACTCGCTTCCGGCTGACGCCGAAAGCTCGCTCACTACGCTGCGCCTCCTCTCCCCGCAAACCCAAAGGACGGCTTTGCGGGGACCCCAACAGCAAAAAATCTCTCGCAAATCGCTCTTGCCGATTTATTCGGAGGTTCCTTTATTCCTCTCCCTGGAGGGCGTCGTAGCCCCGCTCATTGGTACGGACCTTGACAGCCTGCTCCACGCCGTAGACGAAGATCTTTCCGTCCCCGATATGGCCGGTATACAGCGCCTTCCGGGCGGCGTCCACCACCTGGGCCACCGGGACCTTGGACACCACCATGTCCACCTGGAGCTTGGGAAGCAGGTTCATGGACAGGGGCACGCCCCGGTAATACTCCGTGCGGCCCTTCTGGATGCCGCAGCCCAGCACCTGGGCGACGGTCATGCCGGTGACGCCGATGTCGTTCATGGCGGACTTGAGCTGCTCGAACTTGGCCTGAGCGCACACCACCGTCACCTTGGACAGCTTCACGTCGGAGGCGGGCATGGGCTGGGACATGACCTGGACGGGCACCGCCTGGTCCACGCCCTTGGAACCACCTTCCGCCACCGGCTCGGGGAAGGCGTTGGCCCCGGGCATGGCCGTCAGGGTGGTGGCGGGCATGAAGTCGGCGTAGGCGGAGGGCAGGCCGTGCTCGGTGGAGTCCAGTCCGGCGATCTCCTCCTCGGCGGACACCCGCAGGCCGTTGGTGTGCTTGATAATCTGGAACACGATGGTCATGGTCACTACGGTGTAGGCGGCGATGGCCAGCACCCCCAGGCACTGCACCCCCAGCTGGCGGAAGCCGCCGCCGTAGAACAGCCCGCCGTCGGTGGCCAGCAGGCCGGTGAGTACCGTGCCCGTCAGGCCGCAGCCGCCGTGGACCGCCACCGCGCCCACCGGGTCGTCGATGTGGAGCCTGGTGTCCACCACCTCCACAATGAGTACCACCAGGATGCCGGTGACCAGGCCCACCACGGCGGAGCCCAGGGCGTCCAGGCTGGCGCAGCCCGCGGTGATGCCCACCAGCCCCGCCAGGGGGGCATTCAGGCACATGCCCACGTCCGGCTTGCCGTTTTTAATCCAGGTGAACAGCATACAGGCCACCGTGGCCACGGCGGGGGCAATGGTGGTGCTGCCCAGGATCTGGGCCAGCTGGGCGGTATCCGACGCCGCCGCGCCGTTGAAGCCATACCAGCAGAACCACAGGATGAAGGTGCCCATGGCGGCCAGGGGGATGTTGTGGCCCAGGATGGCCCGAGACCTGCCCTTCCCGTCATACTTGCCGATGCGGGCCCCCAGCAGGACGGCCCCGATCAGCCCGGAGATGCCCCCCACCATGTGGATGACGGCGGACCCGGCGAAGTCGATGAAGCCCATACGTGCCAGCCAGCCCTGGGCGTTCCACACCCAGCCCGCCTCGATGGGGTAGACCACGGCGGAGATCACGGCGGAGTAGATGCAGTAGCTGGAAAACTTGGTGCGCTCCGCCATGGCCCCGGACACGATGGTGGCGGCGGTGGCGCAGAACACCAGCTGGAAAAAGAAGTTGGACCAGTCAAAGGCGTAGAAGTCGGTGAACATCTGATATTCCGGCCGGCCGATGAGTCCGAAGAAGTAATTCCCGCTGTTCATGATGCCATAGCCCAGAGCCATGAACACCACCGTGCCGATGCAGAAATCCATCAGGTTTTTCATGATGATGTTCCCCGCGTTCTTGGCCCGGGTGAAGCCAGCCTCCACGGCGGCGAACCCGCACTGCATGAAGAACACCAAAATGGCGCCCACCAGATACCATACTGACATATCCATTGCAATTCCTCCCTCAAGATCAGGTCAGGCCCCACCCGCTGTGTTTTTCGGGCATGGCCTCTCCCGTGAAACAGGAAAGGCGCCGGGAGCGATGAAGCTCTCCGGCGCCTTTGCCTGATGGGGGGAGTATAGCTCCATTTTTGCAAGATGTCAACTAACAAAATTCATTTTTGGCAGGAATCACAAATGTTTTTACCCACGAAACGAAAATATAAGCGGTTTGTCCTGCGAATTTTTTAGGCGCTCAGTTCAAATTGCTGTAGCCCATCAGGTACGCGTCCGCCTCCCGTGCGGCGGCCCGGCCCTCGGCGATGGCCCACACCACCAAGGACTGCCCCCGTCGCATATCCCCGGCGGCAAACACCTTGGGCACTCCAGTGGCGTGGCTGTCCGGGGCGGTGGACACATTGGACCGCCCGTTCCGGCTCAGGCCGAAGGCGTCGGCGGCATAGTCCTCGGGGCCCAGGAAGCCCGCCGCGATGAGCAATAGCCGGCAAGGCAGCTCCTCCTCCGAGCCGGGGACCTGGGCCATGAAGCGCCGCCCGTCCTCCTCCTTCGGCTCCAGGCGGACGGTGACGACGGCGGACAGCGCCCCGGCCTCATCGGTCCGGCACTCCCTCACCGTGGTCTGATATCGCCGGGGGTCGGCCCCGAACAGGGCGGCGGCCTCCTCCTGGCCGTAATCGGTCTTGCACACCCGGGGCCACTGGGGCCAGGGGTTATCCCCGGCCCGCGCCGCCGGGAGCTGGGGCATCATCTCCAGCTGGATGACGGACCGGCACCCTTGGCGGATGGCGGCGCCCACACAGTCATTGCCGGTGTCGCCGCCCCCTACGACGACCACGTCCTTCCCGGCGGCGTCGATGGGAGGGGCACCGTCCAGCAGGGCCTTTGTGGCGGCGGTGAGATAGTCCACGGCGAAATACGCGCCGTTTATCCCCTCTGCGGGGGCCAGGAACCGGGGCTTCTTCGCCCCACAGCACAGGATGACCGCGTCGTACTCCTCCAAAAGCGCCTGAGTGGGAAGATCCCGGCCCACGTCACAGCTTGTACGGAACTCCACCCCCTCCGCCGCCATCAGCTCCACCCGGCGCTGAACGATC
>CANSQX010000138.1 GCA_947649225.1 uncultured Flavonifractor sp. | reverse complement strand
CGGCTCCTCGGCCATGCCCTACAAGCGCAACCCCATGCGGTGCGAGCGCATCTGTGCCTTGGCCCGCTATGTGATGGTGGACGCCCTGAATCCCGCTCTGACGGCGGCGGGGCAGTGGTTCGAGCGCACCCTGGACGACTCGGCCAACAAGCGTCTGTCGGTGCCAGAGGCCTTTTTGGCGGTGGACGCTATCTTGAATATCTACGCCAACGTGGCTGCCGGGCTGGTGGTCCATGAGAAGGTCATTGAGCGCCATGTTTTAGAGGAGCTGCCCTTCATGGCCAGCGAAAACATCATGATGGACGCGGTGAAGCGGGGCGGGGACCGGCAGGAGCTGCATGAGCGCATTCGGGTGCTCGCCCAGGAGGCCGGGAGCAATGTAAAGGACAAGGGCCTTACCAACAATCTGATGGAGCTCATCGCCGCAGACCCTCTCTTTGGCCTGACCCGGGAGGAGCTGACCGCCCATCTGGAGCCCAGCCGCTACATCGGCCGCTGCCCTGAGCAGGTGGAGGAGTTCCTGCAGGAGCAGACTGCCCCGGTTTTGGCCCGGTATCCCGACGCCCTGCGGGGAGAGAGCGCAGAGCTGAAGGTATAATCCGTTTCCCCTGACAAACTATGTGTGCGATAGAATGAAGGAGGACTTGGTATGGAACAGAAGATTCGGCGTGTCGGCGTGTTTACCAGCGGTGGAGATGCGCCCGGCATGAATGCCGCCGTCCGCTCGGTGGTTCGCACGGCTATCCACTATGGGATCGAGTGCATCGGCATCCGGCGCGGTTACCACGGCCTGATCAACTGCGACTGCGAGCCGTTGAGCTTTGAGAGCGTCAGCGGCTGGTCCCGGCGGGGTGGGACTATGCTCTATTCCGCCCGAAGCGAGGATTTTATGGGGGAGTCTGGGCACGCCAAGGCGGTCTCTACCTGCAAGCTGCTGGGGCTGGACGCCCTTGTCGGCATTGGCGGAGACGGTACCTTCCGGGGTCTGCTGACTTTGGTGGAGAGCGGCATTGCCGTGATGGGCATCCCCGGCACCATCGACAACGACATCTCCTGCTCGGCCTACACCATCGGCTTTGACACCGCCTGCAACACCGCGCTGGAGTCCATCGACAAGCTGCGGGACACCATGCAGTCCCACGAGCGCTGCTCTGTGGTGGAGGTCATGGGCCGCCATGCCGGGCATCTGGCCCTCTATGTGGGCGCGGCCAGCGGGGCTACGGCGGTGCTGGTACCCGAACTGGAGATTGATTACGAAAAGGATGTGGTGGAGCCCATCCGCCGGGCCCGTCTGAACGGCCGTACCCATTTCATGATCATTGTGGCCGAGGGGGTCGAGGGGGGCGCCTACGAGGTATCCAGGCGGATCCAGGAGGCCACCGGCCTCAACGCCCGGGTCACCATTCTGGGCCACGTGCAGCGGGGCGGCTCCCCCTCGGCCCGGGACCGGGTGATGGCCACCTACATGGGGTACGAGGCCGTCCGGCTGCTGGCCGAGGGCAAACGGAACCGGGTGATCTGCCTCCAGGACGACAAGTATGTGGATTACGATATCTCGGAGGCCTTGTCCATGAAGAAGAGCCTGGATCTTCAGACCTACCACGTGATGCAGGTGATGTCCGGGATGCGCCACGGCGTCTGACGTCTCCTGTTTGCTTACACGGAAGAAAGAAAGCGCTCCCACGGCCGCAATGCGGCATGGGAGCGCTTTTGTGTCTCAGAGGGGGTGTGCCTCAGCCTGTACGGAACAGGAAGGAGTAGTAGAGAACGGTAAACAGGCCGCTCATGCCGATGGCAATCCCCGCTGTAGCCCCCTGGGTGGGGCCCATCTTGATGGCCGCAGAGGTACCCGCACCGTGCCCGGCGCAGCCGATGGCGATGCCCGTGGCCACCGGGTCCTTGATGCGAAAGAGTTTCACAAAGGCCGGGGCGCACATGGCCGTGAGGACGCCGGTGATCATGACGGCCCCCACCAGAATGGAGTCGATGCCGCCGGTCATCTGAACCAGGGGCATGGAGATGGCGGTAGTCACCGATTTGGGGAGCAGGGAGAGCCGCAGCTCCTCGGTCAGCCCGAACAGGCGGCACAGCGCATGGACGCTGACCATGGACGTGGCCGCCGCCGCCGCCGTGCCGCAGAGGATGGGCAGCAGGTACTTCTTGATAGTCGAAAGATTGGCGTAGATATTGACGGCCAGCACTGCCGTGCTGGGGGAGAGGAACATGGTAATGAACCGCGCCCCACTGTTGTAGGTCTCGTAGGAGATGCCGGTCAGCTTGAGAAACAGGATGATTGCCACACCGGCGATAAGCAGGGGATTGGCAATGGGGGACCCGGTCTTGTTCTGAATCCAAACGCCGATCTCATAGAGGAGGATGCTCAGGCAGAAGCCGAACATAGGGGTGTCCAGCATAGCCCTAATCGCCTTTTCAATCATGGGAGACGCCCCCCTCCCGCCGGAACCGGCTCTGGAGCCGGAACACCAGCGACACCACGGCGCTGGCCACCAGAAAGGTGAGGACTGTGGACACCGCGATGATCACGAGAAACTGGACCGCAATGGATTTCAGCACATCCAGGTAGTTCACCACCGAGACGAAGGGCGGCACGAACACCAGCATCATGTTGTTGAGCAGCAGGCCGGAGGTCTCCTGAAGGTCGGAGAGCTTCAAGCGCTTGGAGGCAAAGATCAGAAACAGGGCCACCATAGACAGGACGCTGCCGGGAAAAGGGAAGGGGAGGAGGGCGGAGATCCCCTCGCAGACCACGCAGACGGCGAAGAGGATGGCCGCTTGCCGAAGGATTCTCATGCTACCGGGCCAGCACCTTTTTCAGCCTGGCAAAGCGGGGGAGGGAGTGATCCTTGGGACTCTCCGGCTCGCCCTGGATCAGGGGGAGCGCGTAATCAATGAACGCCTGTGTGACGCCGTTGCCCTCGGCATTGATCCACTCCATGGGGACTTTCTTCTCGAAGTTGGCCACTGCGGAGAGATCGAACAGCTTGGTCTGGCAGGTGTATTTGCCGCCCTCGCGGGTACAGGCAAAGCCGACCATCTTGTCGGTCTCACCGGCCACAGCGGCCTCCACGGCGGTCTTACCGGACTGGAAGGACTCCTCAATGTCAGTGCGGGAGGCCAGATGGGCGCCGCAGCGCTGGAGCAGGCTGAGCTCGATGCCCCGGACCTTGGCCCCGGTCTTCTCCTTGACCACGTTGGCCAGCAGGGCCGCCAGACCGCCCAGCTGGGCATGGCCGAAGCCGTCGGTGGCGGAGGTCTTGGCCTCGGAGACGAACGTACCGTCGGCATAGTGGATGCCCTCGGAGACCGCCGCAATGCAGTTGCCGTTTTTCTTGTAGATGGCGTCCACATCGGTCAGGAACTGGTCCATGTCGAAGTTGACCTCGGGCAGATAGACCAGATCGGGGGCGCAGCCGATGACTCCGGCCAGGGCGGCGGCCCCGGCCAGCCAGCCGGCGTGGCGGCCCATGATCTCGATGATGGTCACCATACCGGTGTCATACACCCGGGCATCCTGATAGACCTCGGCGCAGGAGGTGGCGATATACTTGGCGGCGCTGGCGAAGCCGGGGCAGTGGTCGGTGCCGTTCAGGTCGTTGTCGATGGTCTTGGGTACGCCCATAATGCGGCACTCATACCCGGCCTTCTGCATGTATTTGGAGATCTTATTGCAGGTGTCCATAGAGTCGTTGCCGCCGTTATAGAAGAAATAGCGCACATCATACTTCTTGAAAATCTCCAGAATGCGCTTGTAATCGGTGTCGTCCTGATCGGGGTCCGCGATCTTGTAGCGGCAGGAGCCCAGGGCGGAGGAGGGGGTGTACTTCAGGAGCTCCAGCTCCGCGGCGTCCTCCTCGTCCATCACATAGAGCTTGTCGTCCAAAACGCCCTTGATGCCGTGGGCGGCGCCGTAGACCTTCGTGATGCAGTCCGTATCCAGCGCGGTGCGGATGACACCCAGGGCGCTGGCGTTGATCACTGCGGTGGGACCGCCGGACTGGCCAATGATGCAGGCTCCTTTTAACTGACTCATGCGTATTTTCCTCCTGTTGCCGTTCTTTTTTCATGGATTTTAACAAAGCCTTGGATTTCGCGGAAATATCATACCACGTCCTCTTGCATTTATCAATGATTACTGTTAAAATTATCATGCAAATCAAAAAAAGGAGTGAGCTCTATGCCACTGGTCAACACCAAGGAAATGTTCAAGAAGGCCTATGACGGCGGCTATGCCATCGGCGCTTTCAACGTCAATAACATGGAGATCGTGCAGGGCATCACCGAGGCCGCCAAGGAGGTCGGCGCCCCCCTGATTCTCCAGGTCTCCAAGGGCGCCCGGGCCTATGCCAACCACACCTATCTCATCAAGCTGGTGGAGGCTGCGATCCAGGAGACCGGCCTGCCCATTTGCCTGCATCTGGACCACGGCGACACCTTTGAGCTCTGCAAGAGCTGCATCGACGGCGGCTTCACCTCCGTCATGATTGACGCCTCCTCCAAGCCCTTTGAGGAGAACATCGCCCTCACCAAGCAGGTGGTGGACTACGCCCACGACCACGGCGTGGTGGTGGAGGCCGAGCTGGGCGCTCTGGCCGGCGTGGAGGATGAGGTGAGCGTCTCCGCTGAGGAGTCCCACTATACCCGTCCTGAGGAGGTTCAGGAGTTTGTGTCCAAGACCGGCTGCGACTCCCTGGCCATCGCCATCGGCACCAGCCACGGCGCCTATAAGTTCACCGCCGACCAGTGCACCCGCAACGAGAAAGGCGAGCTGGTTCCCCCGCCCCTGCGCTTCGATATCCTGGACGAGGTGGTCAAGCGCCTGCCCGGCTTCCCCATCGTGCTCCACGGCTCCTCCAGCGTGCCCCAGGAGTATGTGAAGATGGTCAACGCCAACGGCGGCAAGATGC
>CANSQX010000137.1 GCA_947649225.1 uncultured Flavonifractor sp. | reverse complement strand
CACAAACACAGAGAGAAGTGAGGAGGATGCCCAGACAGAGCAAGAAACGGCGTCGGATCGTCCTGATTCTGGCGGGCGCTCTGGCGGCCTGCGCGGCCGCCCTGCCGGCATACGCCGGGTCCGGCGAAGCCCGGCCCGCAGAGCCGGCCGATGACCAGCGGGCCGCTTTGGAGGAGAAGTACGGGCTGGAGCCGCCCAGACCCGCGCCGGAGCGCGGCGCGCTCTTGGACCTGACGCACGGCGACTGGGGCGTCTCCCTCAAGCTGCCGCAGCTCCGGGCGGACGCCGGCAAGTAAGCGCCTGCGCGCGCTGGAGCCGGTCCCCGGTTCCGAAACCGCAGCCCTCTCCCGCCGCAGCGGGCCCGGATCGGCCCGCCCGGTGCGGGAACAAACTGGAGTGGAAGTGAAAAAATGGCGAAATACATCATCAAACGAGTGATCATGGCCATCCTCACCATCCTGGTGGTGGCCTGCGTGACCTTCGTGCTGATGCGTTCGGTCCCGGGCAGCCCGTGGAACTCGGAAAAGGCCATGACGGAGCAGCAGATCGCCACGCTGAACGAAAGATACGGCTATGACAAGCCTCTGCCCATCCAGCTGCTCACCTACCTGAAAAACGCCCTCCAGGGCGACCTGGGGGTCTCCCTGAAAATGCAGAAGGACCGCCCGGTGACGGAGATCATCACCACCATGTTCCCTCTGTCCGCCAAGATAGGCGTGGTGGCCCTGGTGTGGGCCGTGCTGGTGGGGGTGCCGCTGGGGTGTCTGGCCGCCTATAACCGGGGCAAGTGGGTCGACAGCCTGCTGCGGGTGGTCTGTACCCTGGGCATCTCCATGCCCGGCTTCGTGATTGCAAACTTTCTCCTGATCGGCCTCACCGGGCAGGATTCTTTGTTCGGCCTCAAGGCGATTTTTGACGCAAGCCAGGGGGCCAAGGCCTACTTTATGCCCTGCGTGGCCCTGGGGCTCTATCCCATGTGCTATGTCGCCCGCTTGACCCGGTCCTCCATGCTGGACTCTATCAATCAGGAGTATATTAAAACCGCCCGGGCCAAGGGCCTGAAGACCGGCAAGATCATCTTCAAGCACGCCCTGCGCAACGCCCTCATCCCCGTCATCACCTACCTGGGCCCCCTGGTGGCCTTTACCCTGTGCGGCGGCTTCGTGGTGGAGAGCGTGTTCTCCATCCCCGGCCTGGGCCGCTATTTTGTCCAATCCATCTCCAACCGGGACTACCCCATTATCATGGGCACCACCATCTTCCTGGCCTCCTTTGTGGTCGTGATGAACCTGGTGGTGGATATCTTGTACCGGGTGGTTGACCCGCGCATCGATCTGACAAAGGGGGGAGTCTGAGTCTATGGCAGAGAAAAAGCGGAAAAAAATGATTGGCTCCCTCCAGCCCAACGTGGACACCATGCTGGAGTGGAACGATCTGACGGCGGAGGACTTTGCCCCCGCCACCCAGGGGGAGAAGGAGAGCTTCATTCCCCAGCGGGCCAGTATCTCCTACTGGCGGGACGCCTGGCGGCGGCTGCGCCGCAACAAGGTGGCCATGGTGGCCCTGGGGGTGCTGGTGCTGCTGGTGCTCTTCGCTTTCGTGGGGCCCCTGATTGTGCCCTACGGCTATGAGCAGTTCAACCAGGGGGCGGAAAACCTCTACCCCTGGCACTACTCGCTGGAGGATCAGGCCCGCCTGGACGAGGCCACCGGCGCCACCGGCGGCACGATGGAGGAGCGGGTGGCCGCCGCCATCGAGCAGGCCCGCGCCGAGGCCGAGGCCGAGGGCAAGAAGTTTACCCGGGCCGACGAGGCCATGATCCGGGCGCAGGTCCGCTCCTCCGGCGGCACCGGCGCAGGCGCCGGCTCTCAAGAGGCCTTGGCCCAGGCCAAACGGGAGCTGGGCATTCACTACCAGCCCTTCGGCTACTCCATCGCCGAGCTCCAGCGCATTGAGGCGGGGGAGAAGGTCTTTCCCCATGTCTTCGGCACCGACAACAACGGCCGCGACATCCTGGCCCGCACCATGTACGCCACCCGGGTGTCCATGATCATCGGCGTGGCGGCCGCCGCCATCGTGCTGGTGATCGGCTCTCTCTACGGGTCCGTCTCCGGCTACTGCGGCGGCCGGGTGGACGCCATCATGCAGCGGATTGTGGATGTGATCTACTCCCTGCCCGAGGTGCTGGTGATCCTGCTCCTCTCGGCTGTCATCGGGCCCCATATTACCGCGTTTATCACCGACCACCCCGGCGCCCTGGCCGACTTCCTGCGGACGGTGGGCCCCAACCTGGCGGCCATGTTCGTCTGCTTCGCCATCCTGTACTGGGTGGGCATGAGCCGCATCATCCGCGGCCAGGTCCTCACCATCAAACAGCAGGAGTATGTCACCGCCGCCCGGGCCCTGGGGGCCTCCGGCGCACGGATTATCCGCCGCCACCTGCTGCCCAACTGCATCGGGCAGATCGTGGTGACCGCCTGCCTCCAGATCCCCTCCGCCATCTTCCTGGAGTCCTTCATGTCCTACCTGGGCGTGGGCGTCACCCAGCCCCTGGCCAGCCTGGGCTCCATGTGCCGGGACGCCCTGGCGGGCCTCCAGACCTACCCCTACCGGCTGATCATTCCGGCCGTCATCATCTGCATCATGATCCTCTCCTTCAACCTGTTCGGCGACGGGCTGCGGGACGCGCTGGATCCGCGGCTCAAGAAATAAGGGAGGTGGAGTCATGTCGGAACAGAACAACAACCAGGACCGGCGCCTGCTGGAGGTCCGGGACCTGCGGGTCTCCTTCTTCACCCCCGCCGGAGAGGTCAAAGCCGTGGGCGGCATCAGCTACGACCTGAACTATGACGAGGTCATGGGCATTGTGGGCGAGTCCGGCTCGGGCAAGAGCGTGGAGGCCTACTCCATCATCGGCCTGCTCCAGTCCCCGGGCAAGGTGATCGGCGGCTCCATCACCTTTGAGGGCCAGGATGTGCTGGCCTTCTCCAAGGAGGAGATGACCAGCTTCCGGGGCAGCCGGGTGGCCATGATCTTCCAGAACCCCATGACCTGCCTCAACCCGGTCTATACCATCGGCAACCAGCTGGTGGAGGCCCTGAAGGCCCACGACAAGAGCATTTCGATGGAGGGCGCGAAAAAGCGGGCCATGGAGATGCTGGAGCTGGTGGGCATCAACAACGTGGCCCAGCGGATGCGCCAGTACCCCCACGAGCTGTCCGGCGGCATGCGCCAGCGGGTCATGATCGCCATGGGCCTCATCTGCCACCCCAAGCTCCTCATCGCGGATGAGCCCACCACCGCCCTGGACGTGACCATCCAGGCCCAGATCCTGGAGCTGATGAAGGAGCTCCAGAAGAAGACCCATATGGGGATCATCTTCATCACCCACAACCTGGGCGTGGTGGCCGAGATCTGCGACAAGGTCTGCGTCATGTACGCGGGCCGGATGGTGGAGCAGGGGCCGGTCAACGACATCTTCTACCGGCCCGGCCACCCCTATACCGTGGGCCTGCTGCGCTCCATGCCCCGGGTGGACGCCGAGAGCTACGAGCGGCTGATCCCCATCGAGGGTACGCCGGTGGATATGCTCAACCCGCCCGAGGGCTGCCCCTTCGCCCCCCGGTGCGAGCACGCCATGAAGATCTGCCTGAAAAAGATGCCCCCCTACGTGGAGCTGGGGGAGGGCCACCGGTCCGCCTGCTGGCTCCGGGTGGAGGAGCAGAAGAACGGCAGGCCCTTCGGGCCCGGCTCCGCGCCCGAGCGCCAGGGAGAGGACGGTGGCAGCAATGGCTGAGGAAAAAATTCTGCTGGAAGTGCAGAATCTGAAAAAATACTTCCCCGTCAAGGGGATGAGGGGGCCCGGCGTCCAGGCGGTGGAGAATGTGTCCCTGTTTATCCGCCGGGGCGAGACCCTGGGCCTGGTAGGAGAGTCCGGCTGCGGTAAGACCACCCTGGGCCGCACCATTTTGCAGCTCCACCAGCCCACCTCGGGGAAGGTGGTCTATGACGGCGAGGCTATTTTTGAGGGGCAGGACCCCTATCAGCGCACCCTGGTCCCCCACAAGGGGAAGGACGGCGCCACGGTGGAGCGGGAGGAGCTGGTCCGGGTCAAGGTTCCCAAGCCCACCTCTGTCAATATGCTGCCCTACCGGCGGAAGATGCAGATTATCTTCCAGGACCCCTCCGCCTCTCTGGACCCCCGTATGACCGTGGGGGAGATCATCGGCGAGGCCATCGATATCCACAAGCTCTGCTCCACCAAGGCCGAGCGGACCGAGCGCATCCGGGAACTGCTGGCCCGGGTGGGCCTCAATACCGAGCACGCCAACCGCTATCCCCACGAGTTTTCAGGCGGCCAGCAGCAGCGGGTGGGCATCGCCCGGGCCCTGGCGGTGCGGCCTGAGTTCATCGTCTGCGACGAGCCTATCTCCGCGCTGGACGTGTCCATTCAGTCCCAGGTGGTCAATATGCTGGAGGATATGCAACAGGAGCTGGGGCTCACCTATCTGTTCATCGCCCACGATCTGTCGGTGGTGCGGCACATCTCCAACCGCATCGGCGTGATGTATCTGGGGAGCCTGGTGGAGCTGGCCGAGAGCTACGAGCTCAACCGGAACCCCATCCATCCCTACACGAAGACGCTGCTCTCGGCGGTACCCGTGCCCGACCCGGAGGTCTCCCGGGCCCGCCAGCGGATCGTGCTGGAGGGAGATATCCCCTCGCCGATGAATCCGCCCAGCGGCTGCCGGTTCCATACCCGCTGCCCCTATGCAACCGAGCAGTGTAAGAAGATGACGCCGGAATTCAAGGAGCACGCACCCGGCCACTGGGCCGCCTGCCACCTCCTGGGGTAAGATGATGGGGAGGCCCCCGCCCATAGGGGGAGCCTCCGGCGGGCCGCTGCCGCGGGGGCCTACTTTCTCCATTTGGAGAAAGTAGCAAAGAGAAACCA
>CANSQX010000136.1 GCA_947649225.1 uncultured Flavonifractor sp. | reverse complement strand
AGATCGGCCGCATCTTCCGCAACGAGGGCATGGACCCCAAGCACAACCCGGAGTTCACGACCATTGAGCTCTATGAGGCCTATGCCGACTTCCACGACATGATGGACATCGCCGAGGGCATTCTCTCCTCGGCCGCCAAGGACATCCTGGGCTCCTACCGGGTGAATTGGCTGGGCGTAGACATCGATCTCACCCCCGGCTGGAAGCGCCTGACCATGATCGACGCCGTGAAGGAGTATGTGGGAGTGGATTTTGACGCCATTTCCGACGACGAGGCCGCCTGCCGGGCCGTGGAGGCTGAGGGCATCGACATGGAGGGCTGCGAGCGCACCTGGGGCACCGCCCTGTATGAGGCGTTCGACCAGCGGGTGGAGGAGAAGCTGATTCAGCCCACCTTTATCACCATGTACCCGGTGGAGGTCTCCCCCCTGACCAAGCGCGCCCCCAAGGATCCCCGACTCACCGAGCGCTTTGAGCTCTTTATCAATCACTCCGAGTTTGCCAACGCCTTCTCCGAGCTCAACGACCCCATCGACCAGCGGGGCCGCTTCGAGCACGAGCTGGCCCTGCGGGATATGGGCAACGACGAGGCCGGCATGATGGACGAGGACTTCATCACCGCCCTGGAGTACGGCCTGCCCCCCACGGGCGGCATGGGCATCGGCATCGACCGGGCGGTCATGCTGCTGACCAACTCCGACTCTATCCGGGACGTTTTGCTGTTCCCCACCATGAAGCCTTTGGATTGAGTTCTGCCGGAGGGCGTCTGAGCCGCACCCGGGCAAAACCGCACCCATCCGCTTACCGCACGGCAGCAGACCGAAATACCGGACCAGAGCATACCGGAGGAGCCCCTTCCTTCGGTATGCTTTTCTGTGTGGAGCCGGGTTCGCCGGGCCTCCGCATCCACCCGGGCCAGGCCGCCGCAGGCCTGGCCCACCACAGAGGGAGGCCCTCCCGTGATAAACGCCATTGCCCGCCTGCTGCGGGACGCGCTGATCCGCAGCAAGAGCCTGAACGCCACCCGGATTGTGGCGGCCTCCTTCGGGGTGATCATCCTGACGGGGGCCCTGCTGCTGACGCTGCCCGCCGCCTCCCGG
Organism: uncultured Flavonifractor sp.; assembly: GCA_947649225.1. Lineage (GTDB taxonomy): Bacteria > Bacillota > Clostridia > Oscillospirales > Oscillospiraceae > HGM12998. Next base: position 3,891 of record CANSQX010000136.1, on the reverse strand, counting down.
GACGGGCAGAGCGCCGGATTTTTTACCGCCCTGTTCACCGCCACCTCCGCTACCTGCGTCACGGGGCTGATCCTGGTGGACACCGCCGTCCAGTGGTCGATCTTCGGACAGGCTGTGATCCTGTGCATGATTCAGTTGGGCGGCCTGGGCTTTATGACCGTCATCACCCTGGTGTCTTTCGCCCTGCGGCGGCGGATCGGCCTGTCGGAGCGGCTGGTGATGGTCTCTACCTTTAATCTCAACGACCTGGACGGGGTGGTCCGGGTGGTACGCCACGCGCTGATCGGCACCTTCGTGCTGGAGGGGGCGGGGGCGGTGCTGCTGGCCCTGGCGTTCGTGCCTGATTTCGGCCCGGCCGGGATCTGGAAGGCGGTCTTCCACGCGGTCTCCGCTTTCTGCAATGCGGGCTTCGATCTGCTGGGGACCCGGTTCGGGGCCTTTGGCAGCCTGGCCGGGTACAACGGGAATTTCCTGGTGCTGGGCGTCACCGCCGCACTGGTGGTGGTGGGCGGCCTGGGCTTCTTCGTCTGGGAGGACATCCTGGAAAAGCGCCGGTGGCGGACCCTGTCGGTCTACACCAGGCTGGTGCTGCTGATTACGGCCGTACTGCTGGTCTTCGCCTTCCTCTTCTTCCTGGCGGAGGAGCACGATAACCCGGCTACGTTAGGGGCCATGCCCGGCTGGCAGAAGGCCCTGAACGCCGCCTTTCAGTCGGTCACTCTGCGCACCGCCGGGTTTGACGCTCTGGGCCAGGGGGGCCTGACCGACACCGGAAAGGCCATGTCGGCCATTCTGATGCTCATCGGCGGCTCCTCGGGCTCCACCGCCGGAGGGGTCAAGACGGTGACGGTGGGGGTGCTGCTGCTGGCCCTGCGGGCCAGTCTGGCGGGCCGGGAGCAGGTGGCCCTGCGGGGCCGGGCCATCCCCTACCGCCGGGTGCTCAACGCCATGACCCTGGTGCTGGTGGTCCTGGTCCTGTTTCTGGCCGGGTCCATGGTCCTCTCCACTGTGGAGGAGCTGCCCTATCTGGACTGTGCCTATGAGGTGGCCTCCGCCCTGGGGACAGCGGGGCTCACCACGGGGCTGACCCCGCAGCTCTCCCGGTTCTCCCAGAGCCTGCTGATTGGGCTGATGTATATGGGCAGGGTGGGGGTGCTGTCCTTCTCCATCGCCTTTATCACCCGCACCCGCTACCCCGCCAAGCTGAAATATCCCGATATGGACATCATGATCGGCTGAGCTGCTGAAACAGGCTCTGAGAGGGAGGGAACGCCGTGAAAACCTTTGTCGTCATCGGCCTGGGGCGGTTTGGAACCGCCGTGGCCACCGAGCTCTCCGCCCTGGGCCACGAGGTGCTGGCTATCGACGGGGTGGAGGAGAAGATCCAGCAGGTGGCCGACCAGGTGACCCACGCGGTGGCCGGGGACGCCCGGGACCCCGCCGTGCTCCGGGCCCTGGGGGTGCGCAACTACGACTGCGCCATTGTGGCTGTGGGGAGCGACGTGGGCACCTCTGTCCTTATCGCCCTGAATTTGAAGGAGCTGGGGGTGGGCCAGGTGATCTGCAAGGCCCGCAGCCATGTCCACCGCAAGGTGCTGGAGAAGATCGGGGCCGACCGGGTCCTGTTCCCCGAGCACGAGATGGGGGTCAAGCTGGCCCAGGGGCTGTCCAGCTCCAACGTGCTCAACTTTATTGAGCTGTCCGAGGATTTCAGCATCATCGAGACCGCCGTCCCCCGGGCCTGGCAGGGCAAGACCCTCCGGGAGCTGGACGTGCGGGCCCGGTACCATGTAAACGTCATCGCCGTGCGCCGGGGCCGGGCGGGGGAGCTCAACATTGCCCCCGGGGCGGATTACCGGCTGGAGAGCGGCGACGTGGCGGTCACCCTGGGGCGGGACGAGGATATCAACCGCCTCCAGGACCTGTAGGAGAGGGCCATGGAGCGGATCACCAGCCGTCAGAACCCCCTGTGCCTCCAGATCCGGCGGCTGAACGCCGCCCGGAAGCACCGCCGCGCCGCCGGGGCCTTTGTGGCCGAGGGCCCCAAGCTGCTGGAGGAGGCCCTCCGGAACGGCGCGGCCCTCCAGACCGTAGTATATGCGGAGGGGACGCCCCTGCCGCCCGGGCTCCCGGCGGGAGTCCGCCTGGCGGAGGTCCCCGCTGGTTTATTCCAAGCCCTGTCTGACGCCGAGACCCCCCAGGGGGTGCTGGCGGTGTGCGCCCTGCCCGAGCTGATTCCCCCTGCCCCTCTGCCCGCCGGGCGGATTCTGGTGCTGGACGGGGTGCAGGACCCGGGCAATGTGGGTACGGTCTGGCGCACCGCCGATGCCTTCGGGGCGGCCGGGCTGGCCCTGCTCCCCGGCTGTGCCGACCCCTTCTCTCCCAAGACCGTCCGGGCCACCATGGGGGCCTGCTTCCGGCTCCCGGTGTGGGAGTGCCCGGCGGAGGGGCTGCGCGCCCTGCTGGGGGACCGGCCCCTCTATGCCGCAGCCCTGGGCCGGGACACTGAGGACCTGCGGACGGTCTCCCTGGAGGGGGCCGCCCTGGTGGTGGGCAGCGAGGGCCGGGGCGTGTCCCCCGGCGTCCTGGCCCAGTGCGGCCGGACCCTGAAGATCCCCATGCGGGCGCGGTGCGAGTCGTTGAACGCCGCCGTGGCCGCCGCCGTCCTCCTCTGGGAGGGCTGGCGCTGAGCGTCCTGCCCATCGAAGGCGCGATGCCCGGCCGGGCTGGATACCATGGAGAAGTGCGAAATCATCGTTTTTTGCTTCTTGATAGAAATGGAAGGAGAGGAGGGCTCCCTGTGGCAGTGCTGAAATACTGGATCTGGCTCACCACCCGGAGGACGCTGAACGCCGCCGCTGCGGGGAAGCTGTTGGAGCACTTCGGCAGCCCGGAGCAGGTCTATTTTGCCGACCCGGCGGAGTACCCGCTGGCCGGTATGCGGGCCGAAGCCCGGGAGGCCCTGATGGACAAGTCGCTGGATGGGGCCGAGCGGATCCTGGCCGACTGCGACCGGCTCCAGGCAGAGGTCCTCACCCTTCAGGACGCCCGCTACCCTGAGCGCCTGCGCCAGATCGACGATCCGCCCTGCGTGCTGTATGTCCGGGGCCGCCTCCCGGCGGTGGACGAGTCGGTGGTCATCGGCGTAGTGGGCTCCCGCAATCCCACGCCCTACGGCATCGATATGGCGGGCCGCCTGGGGATGGGACTGGCCCGGGGCGGGGCCGTGGTGGTGTCGGGCATTGCCCAGGGGATCGACGCGGCCGCCCTGCGGGGCGCGCTCCAGGGCGGCGGCACGCCGGTCTCGGTGCTGGGCTGCGGCGTGGATGTGGTATATCCCTCGGAAAACCGCCGCCTGTACGCCGACATGGCGGCCGCCGGCGCCCTGATCAGCGAGTATCCGCCGGGTACCGAGCCTCGGGGCGCACACTTCCCGGTCCGAAACCGCATCATCAGCGGTCTGAGCCTGGGCGTGACGGCGGTGGAGGCCGGCCTGGGCAGCGGCACGCTCATCACCACCCGGCTGGCCCTGGACCAGAACAGGGATGTCTTCGCTTTCCCCGGCCCGGCCAACGGGCCCATGAGCGCGGGCACCAACCGCCTGATCCAACTGGGCGAGGCCAAGCTGGTGACCTGCGCCCAGGATGTGCTGGAGGAGTATGTCCGGGTATACCCCGGCTGGCTGGAGCGGCCCGGCGGACTGCCGGGCGCGGAAAACCCGGCGGAGCCCCCAGTCCGGCCCCGGCAGCCGGAAAAGGCCCCACCGGCCCCGGAGCCGCCCCCCGCCCTGCCCTCCATCACGATGGAGGAGTGCCGGGCACGCTTTACCGACGATGAGAGGGATATTCTGCTCGCCCTGGCGCAGGGCCCCTGCTCTGCGATGAGCTGGTG
>CANSQX010000135.1 GCA_947649225.1 uncultured Flavonifractor sp. | reverse complement strand
CGCCCGCCCCGGGCCGGGGCCCCCCCCCCCCCCCCCACAACTCCCACCGCCCCCCCCGGCGGGGGGGGCCCCGTGGGGGGCCCCCGCGCCGCTTTGCCGTTGGTCGTCCCAAAGGCAACCCCCGGCTAGGCCGGGGGTAAAAAACAGCTTATAGCGAGGAGTAAAGTAGAAAAGAGAAAAACTCCCTGTTAAAGTAAGCGTGGTTTGCCGACCACACAAATACAAAAACAGGGAGGTCTTCATCGTGACAGATAAAGACATAAGCAGTTTAGAACATACCGGCTGGAGATGTCAATACCACATTGTATTTGCACCGAAATACCGCAGGATGGAGATATATGGTCAAATCAAACAGGATATCGGGGACCTTTTGCGAAAATTATATCAGCAAAAAGAGGTGGAACTTATAGAGGCAAAGGCGTGCCCGGACCATATTCATATGCTCGTCCGTATACCGCCAAACTCCGGCTTAGCCGGACGTTTTGACTGCTTCGCCTGGTTCCCGGCACCAAACGAGTCAGGGCTGGGCTCCGCCCAAACCCGCCGGGACCTCGTACCGGATCCCCGCCGCCCTTTGAAAAGGGCGGCCGAACCTTCCCGCCGGTTCCACTGCGGCGAAGACAGGACTGGTGGAGCCTGGGGCGCCTGCGAAAGACGGGGGCAGGGGGATCGATCCTGGGCCCGTTTCAAAAAAAGCGGGCGGGAAATGAAAAAAACGGCGGGCCTGAATCGTGTTAGAGGTGAAGGGAGTGGAGCAAGTGGTTTCCATCGACACCAATGAAGACATCCGCCGCATCGTGGAGCAGTACAGCAGGACGCTGCTGGCTATTGCCCTCACCCGGCTGCCCTCCGCCGCCGACGCCGAGGACGCCGTTCAGGAGGTCTTCCTCCAGGTGGTGGACCGCCGCCCCCGTTTCCGGGACGGGGAGCACGAAAAAGCGTGGCTCATTCGGGCTGTCCTCAGCCGGGCCAGCGACCTGCGCCGTCAGGCCGCCCGCCGGGATCTCCCGTTGGAGGAGGCCGCAGAGGCCGCCGCGCCGCCGCCGGAGCCCTCCTCCCTCCTTTCCGCCGTGCAGGCCCTGCCGGCAAAATACAGCGCTGTGATTCACCTGCATTACTACGAGGGCTATTCCATCAAAGAAATCGCAAAACTGCTCGGCCTGCCCGCCCCCACGGTGGGCACACGCCTCGCCCGGGGACGGGAGAGGCTCAGACAGATGCTGAAGGAGGAGCTTGTATGAACCGCGACGACTACCGCCGGGCCTTTGACGAGGCGGGCTTTTCTCCGGACTTCCAGCAAAAAACCCTGGCGCGGCTGGCGCAGGAGGCCGGGCGGACAGAGAAAAAGGAGAGACCATCTATGCGAGCAAAGACCACAAGACGCGCAGTTGTTCTGGTATGCGCCCTGGCCGCGGCCCTGGCGGTGACGGCGGCCGCCGCCGTCCGGCTGCTGGGACCCGGCGAGACGGCGCAGGCTGTGGGCGATTCGGCCCTGGCCGCCGCCTTCACCCAAGAGGGGGCCGTTCTTCTGGATGAGTCCGTGGAGAGCGAGGGCTATGTCATCACCCTCTCCGGCCTGGTGAACGGCGCGGGGCTGTCCAGCTTCTGCCAGGACCTGGAGGAGGACCGGCTCTATGCCGTGCTGGCCGTGCGCAGCGCCGCCGGCACGCCCCTGTCCTATGAGGACCTGAACCTCAGCTTCACGCCCCTGGTGGCCGGGTACGCCCCCTGGCAGCTCAACGCCTGGACCCTGGGCGGCGGCGTTCAGAGCTTCGATCAGGACGGGGTGGCTTACTACCTCTTCGACTGCCGGAGCGTGGAGCCCTTTGCGGACCGCACCGTCTATCTGGCGGCCTTCGAGGGCTTCCCCTCCGCCGAGATCTTCACCATGGCGGCGGACGGTTCCATCTCCTTCACCGAGCAGATGGAGTCCGGCTTGATCCCCTACCCCGGCCAGGATGGTGAGGCCGTCACCTTCACCGCAGAGGACGAGACCGGCGCGGTCTTCACGCCGGAGGCGGATCCCGCCTCCCGTCCGGCCGGACCCCATGCTCTGTTCACCCTGCCTCTGGACCCTGCCAAGGCCGACCCGGACGCGGCTGCCCGCATTCTGTCCGAGTGCGGCATCGAGCCCTGACCGCTATTTCTGCCTGCATACGAAAACGGGAGACCGCTCCGTCTTGGAGCGGTCTCCCTGTCTGTGCGTCTGCGCTCACGCCGCCGGTCCCCTGCCGCGGCCCCGGAACAGCCCGCCGTCCCACAGCCCCTTGGCCAGCACGGCGGCAAAGGGGGCCAGCACCATCCCGGCGACTCCGAAGGCCTGAAAGCCCACGTACATGGCCGCCAAGGCCAGCAGGGGGTGGAGTCCCAGCCGCTCCCCCACCAGCCGGGGCTCCAGCACGTTGCGCACCACGGTGACCGCCCCGTAGAGGATCAACAGGCCCAGGGCCAGCTCCCGGCTCCCTCCGAAGAAGGCCAGCACCGCCCAGGGGATCAGCACCGTTCCGGTGCCGAAGACGGGCAGGGCGTCCACCAGGGCCACCAGACCGGCCGGCAGCAGAGCCGGATCCACCCGCAGCACCAGAAAGCCCACCGCCAGCTCCCCGAAGGTGATGAGAATCAGCAGGCCCTGGGCCTTGAGCCAACCGGCGAGCACCTGCTTCAGCCGGGACCGGCCCTCCTGAAGGCGGGAGGTCCACCGCGCCGGGATCATCCGGGCCAGGCGCTGCGCCAGCTCGGGACGTCCGGCGCTGATGAAGTAGGTGGCCAGCAGGGTGGTGAAGAGGAAGAGAAAGGCCCCCGGCAGGGCGGAGACGGCCCCCCCGACGGCCTCCGAGAGCCAGCCGGTGAGGCGGCCGGACAGGGCGGAGCCCTGGGCCGTCAGGCTCTCCATCGCCGCCTGGAAGCGATCCTGAAGCGGGACGGGCAGGGCCACCGTAAAGCGGTAGAGCCAGGCTTCCACCTTCCGCCCCAGCTCGGGCAGGCCGGCCAGCAGGGCCGGCAGCTTCTCCATCAAAACCCCCGCCTCGTACCATGCCCGCCAGGCCAGCAGGCCGATCCCTCCGCACAGCAGAGCCGAGAGGAGCAGCGTACACAGCGCCGCCGCCCACCGCCGGGCCAGGCGGAATTTTTTCCCCAGCAGCCGGATCACGGGCTCCAGCAGGGCGGCCAGCCCCGCCGCCAGCAGAAAGGGCAGAAGCCAGGGGATCAGAAACCGCAGCGCCAGCCACAGCGCAGCCAGGGCCAGCGCGGCATAGAGCAGCTTTAAGAGAAAACGCAGGTGCTTGTTCTCTGGCAATGGACGTCCCTCCCCGGCGCAATATGTACAAAATGACGGGATTTCCCCGGCCGGGGCGGCGGAAATTGTGGCGTTCCCTGTCGGTTCCGCTCTTGCGCGGCGGGGCGGGCTGTGCTACAATAGACCCCACAGCAAAAACAAATGACTGCAACACGCGGACAACTGTGGACAGGAGATCGGCATGGGAAAGTTACCAAGCTATTTTATTGTGGACGCCGGGGCCCTTCCGGATATCTTCCTGAAGGTGGCCGAGGCCAAGCGGATGCTGGAGACCGGCGAGGTGGGCACCGTCAACCTGGCCACCCGGCGGGTGGGTATCAGCCGCAGCGCTTTCTACAAGTATAAGGATGCGGTCCGCCCCTTCAACGACATGCTCCACGGCCGTATCGTCACCTTTCAGATCCTGCTGAAGGACGAGCCGGGGGTGCTGTCGGCAGTCCTCAATATCTTTGCCCAGACCGGCGGGAATATTCTCACCATCAACCAGAGTATTCCGGTCAGCGGCTGCGCGGCGGTGTCCATCGGCGCGGAGACCTCGGGTCTGGAGCTCCCCATGGGGGAGCTGGTGGACAAAATCACCGGGGAGACCGGCGTGCTCCGCTGTGAAATTCTGGCGGGCTGAGCTCTGTGAGATGAGAAGGAGGAACAGCAGTATGGTGAACGTAGCGATTTTGGGGTTCGGCGTGGTGGGTTCCGGCGTGGCCGAGGTGCTGGCCAAAAACGGTCCCCACATCGACAAGAAGGTCAACAACCTGATCCGGCTCAAATACATCCTGGACGTGCGGGATTTCCCCGACAGCCCCTTTGCGGACAAATTCGTCAAGGACTTCTCGGTGATCGAGCAGGACCCGGAGGTCCACATCGTGGTGGAGACCATCGGCGGGGCCAGGGCGGCCAGGGATTTCACCGAGCGGGCCCTCCGGGCGGGCAAGAGCGTAGTGACCTCCAACAAGGAGCTGGTGGCCGCCCACGGCTACGACCTGCTCCAGCTGGCGGAGGCCAACGGGGTGAGCTACCTGTTTGAGGCCAGCGTGGGGGGCGGCATCCCCATCATCCGGCCCATGAACCAGTGTCTGGCCGCCAACGAGATCACCACCATCAGCGGCATCCTCAACGGCACCACCAACTATATCCTGACCCGCATGATCAAGGCGGGCCTGAGCTTTGACGCGGCCCTGAAGGAGGCCCAGGCCAACGGCTACGCCGAGCAGGACCCCACCGCCGACGTGGAGGGCCACGACGCCTGCCGGAAGATCTGCATCCTGTCCTCCCTGGCCTTCGGCCGCCACGTCTACCCCGACCAGGTGCCCACCGAGGGCATCACCGGCGTGACCCTGGCCGACGTGGCCTATGCCGACTCCTGCGGGAAGAAGATCAAGCTGCTGGGCCGGTCCATGCTCCGGCCGGACGGCCGGGTGTGCGCCTATGTGGCCCCCCATCTGGTGGATGGGGAGAATCCCCTCTCCGGCGTAGAGGACGTGTTCAACGCCATCACCGTCCAGGGGGACGCCATCGGGGACGTGATGTTTTACGGCCGCGGCGCGGGCAAGCTGCCCACCGCCTCCGCCGTGGTGGCCGATGTCATCGACGCAGCCAAGCACATGAAGAGCAGGAAGTACCTGGGCTGGGGTCCCGGCGGCCCGGAGGTCACCCAGTCCCCCGACGGGCTGGAGAGCGCCTGGTACGTCCGGGCGGAGGGGACCCCCGACCAGGCCAGAGAGATCTTGGGGGCGGGCAGCTTCCTGGGCCGCGCCGGGGCGCCGGAGGGCGAGGTGGCCTTCCTGACCCCGTCCATGACCCGCGCCGCCCTGGACGCCGCCCTGGCGGCGGGCGGGCTGCGGCCCCTGTCGGCCTTCCGCGTGCTGGACTGACGGCCTGTTCAGTGTCCCGGCAGGAGCCCGGGGCATAGGATGCGAGGGGACTGCCGGACAGGGCGGCCCTCCCCCGCAGACAGCTCCATCCAGGCCGCACCGTCCCGCCCGGCGGGGCGGAGGCGGCCGAGACTTCCGTTTTCCCCGGCTGCCGCCCCCTCCCGGGTCCGCAGCCGAATCCGAGCAGTGACTATGAGGGGGTACAAAGAC
>CANSQX010000134.1 GCA_947649225.1 uncultured Flavonifractor sp. | reverse complement strand
CCGGTGGGGCCAGCAGGGCCGGTGGCACCGGTAGCGCCAGCGGCCCCAGCAGCACCCGTGGCGCCTGCCGCGCCAGCAGGGCCGGTAGCGCCCGCCGCGCCGGTGGGACCGGTGGGACCGGTGGGACCCATGGGTCCGGTGTCTCCTTTGGGGCCGGGGTCTCCGTCAAGACCCAAACCACCCTGCGGGCCTGCGGGGCCAGTGGCGCCCGTTGCGCCAGTCGCGCCAGTCGCGCCCGTTGCTCCAGTGGCACCGGTGGCTCCGGCAGGACCGCCGGCAGGGCCGGTGGGGCCGGCAGGGCCAGTGGGACCGGTGGGACCCTGCATGGGAGAGGCCGTCAAGGCACCCTGCATCTTTGCCTTCAGGAAAAGCTGGTTCTGCACGGCGGTCTCCAGCATGCCGCGGACGCTCTCGTTGGCGGCCAGCACGTCGCTGACCGTGGCGGGCGGACCGCTGAGGCCCGGCAGAGTACCCAAAATATATTGCAGTTTCTCGCCTTCCGCATTGAGAATGTGGCTCAGGCCCAGCTCCTCCATGGCGATGGAGGAAAGAATCTGGTTGACCGCATCTTCCCGCTGGATGGGCGGGTCAATGTTGGGGAAACTTGGCATTGACATAGAAATGTGTCTCCTTTCAAGCCTTGGGCGCAGACCATAGCGCACCAGAATGCCGGTATTGAGCAGGGAGGCTCTCTACGGCAAAGCGCCCACGGCATCTTATGCACCCGCCAAGCGCTGGGTTCCCGCGTCACAGGTTGGTTGCAACTGCATAAGGTGGAACGGCGGCAGGGTCTTCCCTGCCGCATAAACCCGTTCTGGCCTCGAACTGGGTAGCACTATGGAGTATCTTAAAACTCTGAGGCAAAGGCGGATTCCGCCTGGCTGAACGGCCCACAGCCGCCTGCGCGGGTCCGCCGGACCATGTCCCCAACTTGGGCGCCGTATGGGAGGGCTGAGTATGGAAGTGACCATTGATACGGCCAAACTGGTTAAGCTGATGGAGCTTCATCTGCATTGGGCGTAATTGACGATGTGATCCCCTGGTGCTTCAAGTTTGTTCAACTCAATAAGAGGCAGGATGAGGAGCTGAAAGCAATCCGCAAGGAACAGGCCCTGATCTGCTATGGTTGCCTGTTGAAGAAGCAGAGCTGTAACGGCCCGGTCACGGAAGCCATGAACAGGATGGAGGGGCATCTCAATCAAGCCACACATGATGAAGAAGCGTAACGAATGGAGTGAAACGGCGACCCTCGTGGCGTTCCGCGTCATTACCAAGGGCAAGATGGACACGGCGAATATCAAAAAGCCTATGACCTCTTGAACTATAACAAATAGCCACAAGCAGAGAACAGCTCTGTCTGCATGCGGATATCAGCGCGTTTAGCTGCTTTCGTCCTTTGATCGTAGTACCCATCAGAATAAATTCCTACGAACTGCCAGCTGGGCTTCGTATCGATTAGTTCTTTGTAATATTGTTCTTGAGTGGCCAAACTGTCTAATTAATCCTGAGCTTTTGTGCTGACACGGCAGTAGGCAGCCACCTTCTTCAAAGATTTCTTTTGAGGAGAAATCTCTCGAACAGCAGCCACGGGTTCGGTCTCCTAGCCACTCATCTACTGGAAGTTCAACCTTAGCTTCTTTTACACGTATCCCTTATTAGCCTCGTGTTGCTACTGCTATTTCATTCAAAATGGTGTATATTCATACCGTTTTAGCTCTAAGAGTATAAAATACAGGGTGACTGACTTTCGCAATCCCCTGCCTTTGACCATATTGGTATTACTTCTATTCTCTCGGTTTCTTCTTGCTTTTAATATAAATACAAAGGAACCCTATGTGGTTTGTTTCTGTTGTTATATTATGGAAATTAAGAACTGTCTAATTGAATAACTCAAAAATACCGAGACAGGTATACTTGGAGTTTCAGGATAGAAAAGAAACAAGTAACGGATTTTATGCCCAGATTAGTAGCGCGAGATGCCCATAACACATATTGAGAAACCAAACGCTATATCAAGCAGAAGATGCAACCTTGAACTGCAAGCCCAAGGCTGACATAGATGATGTCAGTAGGGGTTCGAATTCCACCATCCACACGTTTTGCACTCTGATTTTGATTTGTTTGCTTTTGACCAGTGTCACATGGCATCCGAAGCTGAAAAAACCTGTAACCCTTGGAACAAAAGGGCTACAGGTAAAGAACGACCCTACCCAATTCGAACAACTGACAACAATTTGTTCAGATTGGGTAGGGTCGTTCATTTTGGTGCGCCTGAAGGGACTCGAACCCACACGCATCGCTGCACGAGAACCTAAATCTCGCATGTCTACCAATTCCATCACAGGCGCAGGGAATTTCATTTATTTTATCATCTGAACAGGAAAAAGTCAATTGCGCACAGAGACAGGAGGGACTATAATAGGACCCAGCATATTGGCCGGGCCGGGAAAACCCGGAACGCCCCAAACAGAAGGAGGAATTTTCATGAACCGTGCCCCCAGAGTGGCGGCAGTTCACGATATGTCCGGCATCGGCCGCTGCTCGCTGACGGCGGCGCTGCCCGTACTGGCGGCCATGGGGGCGTGGTGCTGCCCCATGCCCACCGCATACCTCTCGGCCCACACGGCCTTTCCCCTGTCGGACCAGGCGGTTTTTCTGGATATGACCGGGCAGATGGCCGGAACCGCCAGGCACTGGCGGGAGCTGGGTATGGAATTTCAGGCCATTTACAGCGGCTTTTTGGGCTCGGAGGAACAAATCGGGTTGCTGCGCCGCTTTTTGGCGGAGTTCCGGCGGCCCGGGGCCGTGGTGCTGGTGGACCCGGTGATGGGGGACCATGGGCAGCCCTACCGCACCTACACCCCCGAGATGTGCAGCCGGATGGGGCTGCTGGCCGCTGAGGCCGACCTCATCACCCCCAATCTCACCGAGGCCGCTCTGCTGCTGGGGGTTCCCTACGCCAGCGCGCCCACGTCCGAGCGGGGCGCGGCGGAGTGGCTGGAGCGCCTCTCCCTGGAGGGCAGGCGGTCAGTGGTGCTCACCGGGCTGAGCTTCGCCCCCGGGACGGTGGGGGCCGGGTGCCTGGACCGGGCAACCGGTCGGATCCGCTTCGCCATGGAGGCGCAGGAGCCGGGCCACTTCCCCGGCACCGGGGATTTGTTCGCCAGCGTGGTGCTGGGGGCGCTGCTGCGGGGGGAGACGCTGGAGGCGGCCTCGGCCCAGGCGGTCCGGTTCGTCCGGCGCTGTGTGGCCCGCACGCTGGCGGCTGGGACCCCTCCGCTGGAGGGCGTGGAGTTCGAGCCCCTGCTGCGGGAGCTGATGGACGGCGGGCGGACGGCCGGTTAGGGCCCTCCGCCCGGCAAAACGACGGCGCAAAATCGCCCCCTGCCCGCTTGAGGACGGCAGAGGGGCGATTTTTCAGGGCACAAAGCCCAGGTCGTCGAGGAACTGCTCCCACTCGTCCGGGTGGTCCACGTAGTACAGCGGGCAGTCCTTGCCCGTTACGTCATAGTGGCGGATGACCTGGTCCCGGCCCAGGCCATAGGCGTCGCACAGCCACTGAACCAGAGCCACCAGAGCTTCGCGGGATTCCTCCGTGAAGGCCCCGGTCTCGTCCGGGTGGCAGACCTCAATGGAGAGGGTGTCGGCGTTGCGCTGGCTGGAGCAGTAGGCCACCTCGTCCAGCGGGACGCACTGGAGGACAGTCCCGTCCAGGTCTACAATAAACTGGCTGCTGGCGTAGGTCTCGTGGGTGTCGGCCAGGCCCGCGAAGTAGTTCCGGTTCTGGGCGGCGGTGGTGCCGGGGTTGCCCGTATAGTGGACCACCACGCCGTTGACCCCGTCCAGAGGCGTGCCCGGGCGGGAGTAGGGGTTGACCGGAAGCAGATCCTCCACCACCCACGGGGGAACCGTGCCCGGGCGGGGCTTGGGGGGCTCCTCAGGAGCCGGCCGGGTGCGCAGGCTCAGGATGATGAGGGCCGCCGCCAGCATGGCGATTTTCACAAAAAGACTGGTCCAGGGGCGCTGGCGGCGGCGGTTTTCCACTTCCGCACGGCGGCGGGTATACAGGGTGGACATGGCTGACACCTCCGGGATTGAGCTGCCCCTATCATACCACGGCCGCGGCGGCTGCGCCAGTGCGCCGGGCCAAGCGTAAGAAAATTGTTAGAAGTTGTCGGAGAGGGGCCGCCCTCCGCCGTTTCAGCCGCGGCGGCGGAGAAGCTGGGCGGGATACACGCCTTGCGCGGCGAGGGCGGCCAGATAGAGGACGGCGCCGAAGGCCGCGCAGGCCGCCAGCGCCCAGCGGCCATCCATGCCCGCGTCCCGCAGGACCCGGAACAGCAGCCGGACCACCAGCGCCATCAAGAGCGCGGCCAGGCCCGGAGCGGTACACCACTGGAAGACTTGGGCCCGCAGGCCTGCGGCCCGCCGGACCTGCACCCAGTTCAACAGGACGCCGAGCAGGCTGCTGGCTGTGAAGCCGGCCACGTAGCCCCCCAGACCCACGCCCGGCAGCGACATGAGCAGCCAGGTGCTCCCCAGCTGCACCGCCCCGCAGGCAATGGAATTCCAGGCTGCGGCGCTCTGGCGGCCAATGCCGTTGAGCGCGCCGGACAGCACCGACTGGTAACAGGAAAAAATCACCCCCAGCGACAGGGGCAGAAGATACCGGCCCACCGTGGGCTCCCGGAAGAGATAGCCGCCCAGCTCCGGGCCCAGCGCCGCCAGAAAGGCCAGAGCGGGCAGAATCACAACCGAGGTGGCCTCCATGGCCCGGTGGATCCGGCGGCGGACCAGATCCCCACGGCCCAGCGCCGTGCTCTCCGCCAGCTTGGGAACCAGCACCAGCCCCATAGCCCCGATAAAGGCCGTGGGCAGGCAGAGCATGGGGAGGGTCATGCCGCAGAGGACGCCAAAGGCGCTCATGGCCTCCGAGACCGGGACGCCGGAGGCCACCAGCTGCCGGGGGATGATCACCGCGTTGATCGAGCCCATCAGATTGCCCAGCAGCGCCGTGGCCCCCACCGGCAGGGCAATGGACGCGATCCGCCGGTTCAGATGGGGCGGCCGGGCTTCCAGGCGGACCCCCCGGCTCTGACGGCGGAACAGAACCACCAGCGCCGCCGCCGAGAAGACCTCACACAAGATCATCCCCAGGACAATGAGCCCCACCGTCCGCTCCGGGTTCTGCGGGAGAAACAGCGCCAGCAGGCCCAGCACCGCCCCCGTGCGGATGAATTGCTCGCACAGCTCCACGGCGGCAGGGGGGCGCACCAGCCCCGCGCCGTAAAAGAAATGCTTGTGCAGGTTCTCCACCCCGGTAAGAAACACACAGGGCAGCAGCAGCAGCAGGCCCAGCTGGGTCCGGGCGTCCCCCAGCAGGTCCACCGAGATGGGGTCGCAGAAC
>CANSQX010000133.1 GCA_947649225.1 uncultured Flavonifractor sp. | reverse complement strand
CGGTGTTGTCCCCCACGTAGCAGCTGGTGGCCCCCAGGTGGATGATGGGCATGGCGCCGGGGCAGACCTCCCCGTAGGTGTGGACGTGAGCCATCACGTCGTGGCGGAGCTTCTTCTCATAGCGGGCGGCGGTCTCGTAGTCGATATCCTCCAGATGGGCCGCCAGCTCATCCACCTGGGCCTGGGTCACCGGGAGGCCCAGCTCCATCTCGGCCCGAGCCAGCGCCACCCACAGGCGGCGCCAGGTGGAGAATTTCTTGTCCGGCGAGAAGATGTACTGCATCTCGTCGCTGGCGTAACGGGCGGACAGGGGGCTCTCATACATGCGCTTCATGGGCAGACCTCACTTCCTTTGTTTCCAGATGCCAGCATAACACAAAACCTGTCTGTACACAAGAGCAACCCCGCAAAAGTTTCGTCCGCCTTTGGCAGAGGGCGTTGGGATGCGGGGGACCCGGCCCAGCTGCGGGCGGGTACATGGAAAAAGGCGGCAGACAGGGGCTCTCCCCTGCCCGCCGCCCTCTGGTCAGCCATTGGCCAAAAATTTCTCCAGCCGGTTCAGCCCCTCCTTGATGTTGTCCATGGAAGTGGCGTAGGACCAGCGGACGAAGCCGGGCGCGCCGAAGCCGGTGCAGGGCACCACGGCCACCAGGCCCTTTTTCAGGAAGACGTCGGCGAAGTCGTCGGCATTGCGGATCTCCACCCCATGCAGGGTCTTCCCAATGAGCTGATCCAGGTTCATCATCACATAGAACGCCCCCTCGGGCTTGATGCAGCTGACGCCGGGGATGCTGTTCATCCGCTCCACAATGTAGCTGCGGCGGGCCTCAAAGGCCTGGCGCATGCTCTCCACCTC
Organism: uncultured Flavonifractor sp.; assembly: GCA_947649225.1. Lineage (GTDB taxonomy): Bacteria > Bacillota > Clostridia > Oscillospirales > Oscillospiraceae > HGM12998. The sequence continues at coordinate 4,617 of CANSQX010000133.1, read as the reverse complement.
GCCCTGGGGGGCGGTGAGGGCGGTTACGGCGGCCTTCTGGGAGATGGCGCTGGCCGAGCCGGTGGAGTGGCTCAGGTAGTTGGCCATCACCTTGGCAATGGTATCGTTGGCACAGGCGTAGCCGATGCGCCAGCCGGTCATGGCGTAGGACTTGGACACGCCGTTGATCAGAATGCACAGGTCCTTGATCTCCGCCCCCAGGCTAGGCAGGCTGACGAACTCGGCCCCATCATACACCAGCCCGTAGTAGATCTCGTCGTCTACCACATAGATCTCGTGCTTCACACACAGGTCCGCAATGGCCTGGAGCTCAGCACGGCCGTACATCATGCCGGTGGGGTTGGAGGGGTTGTTGAGAATGAGCGCCTTGGTCCTGGGCGTGATGGCGGCGGCCAGCTTTTCGGGGGTCAGCTTGAAGTGCTCGTCCTCGGTGGCGGTGACCACCACCGGGGTCCCCCCTACCATCTTGATGAGCTCGTAGTAGCTCACCCAGAAGGGCGCGGGGAGAATCACCTCATCGCCGGGGTTCACCAGGGCACGCAGAGCCACGTATACCGCGTGCTTGGCCCCGCTGGTGGCTACCACTTGGTTGGGCTTGTAGTCCAGGCCGCAGTCGGCCTTCATCCGGTCGCAGACTGCCTGACGCAGGGCCACAGTGCCGGCAGCGGGGGTGTAGCGGGTCTCGTTGTTCTCAATGGCCGCAATACCGGCCGCCTTGATATCATCCGGGGTGTTGAAATCGGGCTCGCCCGCCCCAAATCCAATGACATCCACGCCATCGGCCTTCATCTGCTTGAACATGGCGTCGATGGCCATGGTGGTAGAGGCCTGAACAGCCCCGGCAATGCTGGAAAGCGGCTTCATCGCAATCTCTCCTTCAAATAATTTGAGCATGACATATTATATGCGCAGACTTGCAAAATTGCAAGTCCTCTTTTCGCCCCGTCCGATGATTTTGAAGGTTTGGACAAGCTATAGTGCAAAAAAAGCGGGTCTCCATGGCAAAGTGAACCATGGGAACCCGCCTTTTTCCAGCTATTTGAAGGAACGGAAGCGCTCGGCATTCTTCTGATAGAGCAAATAGAGCCCGTCCATCAGCAGATTGGGGTCGTAGGTGATGGCCCGGCGGCAACAGGGCAGAATCAGCGGGGCGTTTCCCCCGGTGGCCACCACCGCCCCAGCGGGCTCTCCCCCCGCCTCCTCGAACCGGCCAATCATGCTGTCCACCATACCTGCATTGCCGTAGAGCACCCCGGAGCGCATGGCGTCGATGGTGTTCCGCCCCAGAGGCGTGGGAGGGGTCTCCACTGCGATGTGGGGCAGCTCGGCGGCCCGCTCGGACAGGGCCTCCAGCCCCAGGCGCACGCCGGGACAGATGGCGCACCCCTCGTATACCCCGTTGCGCAGCAGCGAAAAGGAGGTGGCCGTCCCCATGTCAATCACAATCACCGGGGAGGGATACCGGGCCAGCGCGGCCACCGAGGAGGCCACAATGTCCCCGCCCAGCTGGTTGTGGAGATCGGAGCGGATGTTGAGCCCGGTCTTCAGGCCGGGGCCCACCACCATGGGCCGCTTGCCTGTAAGGCGCTCCACCGCGCCTACCACGCTGGCCGACAGGGGGGGCACCACGCAGGAGAGGATGGCCCCCTGGACCGCCTTGATGTCCGCGCCGTAGAGCTGAAAGACCCCCAGCAGGTCGATGGCGCACTGGTCCCGGGATTTGTTCTTGTCGGTCTCCAGCTCGGAAAAGAAGACCGCCGTGCCCCCATCGTCAAACAGGCTGATGGTGGTGATGGAATTGCCCACGTCCATAGCCAGTATCAAGCTGTCCGCCCCCCTCTTCCCTGTTTTGTCTTATTTTATCAGATGGCGTACAAAACCGCAAGGGACAGATTAGGCACAGAAAATTTTGCTGCAGCGCTTGACAAGTATCCTTGGCGGTGGTAGAGTGGATGCCAAGAGAACTTGTCGGATAAAGGAGGGTATCACATGGACCGGGAGGAAATTCTGGCGAGAAGCCGGGAGGAGCATCAAAACAGGGACATCTATGAGCAGGAAGTGCTGAAACAGGCCAATCAATACGTGCTTTGGGTCCTGGCGGCACTGGCCACCCTGTTCTTTTTTGTACAGATTCTCTCGGGCGGCGGTATCAATTTTGGTATTTACGCGCTGGTGTTTGCGGGAAATACGGCGCTCTCCTGGGTGAAATACGCAAAGCTGAAGCAGAACAAGGAGATCCCCCGCGCAGTTGTGCTGACCTTGTTTACCGCAGCGCTCGCCGGGTGCCATATCTACAATCTGCTCTCCTGAAAGGCGGCGTTCCTTTGGATCATCAGCTCATCTTAAAAAACCGCCTGAAGCAGGCGCGGACCGAGCAAAAGCTGTCTCAGAGCCAGCTGGCCGAGCTGGTCGGCGTGTCGCGGAATACCATCAGCTCCATCGAAACAGGGCAGTTCAGCCCCACCGCAAAGCTTGCCCTCATTCTCTGCATTGCACTGAACAAAAAATTTGAAGAGCTGTTTTACTTTGATTAAAAAAAGAGGCCGCCTCACAAGAGGCGGCCTCCTTCCCTGTTTATTGATTAAGAGCCTACCCCGAAATAAGACGTGCGCAGATTGCGCCGTCAGATTTTACGCCGGACAAGGCGGTTTTCGCAGGCGGGCTGTCGCCCGGCAAGGAAAACCAACGAAGTATGGTGAAAAATATGCAAACAAGGTGCGTGCGAATTATTTTGGGATAGGCTCTAAATGTGCTCCCGGATGCGCCGGCCCATCTCTCTGGTGCCGATAGGCGTCACGCCTGGCTCCGCGATGTCTGGGGTCCGCCAGCCCCCGGCCAGCACCGCGTCCACCGCGTTTTCAATGGCGGCGGCCTCCTCGGGGCGCTGGAAGGAGTAGCGGAACATCATGGCCGCGGACAGGATGGTGGCGATGGGGTTGGCCCTGTCCTGGCCCGCAATGTCGGGGGCCGAGCCGTGGATGGGCTCATACAGCCCAGGGGCGCTGTCTCCGATGGAGGCCGAGGGCAGCAGGCCGATGGAGCCCGTGACCATGGACGCCTCATCGGACAAAATGTCCCCGAACATGTTCTCGGTGACCACCACGTCGAACTGACCCGGGTCCCGGACCAGCTGCATGGCACAGTTGTCCACCAGCACGTCCTCGTACTGCACGTCGGGGTACTCCGCCGCCAGCCGGTGCATCACCGCGCGCCACAGCCGGGAGGTCTCCAGCACATTGGCCTTGTCCACGCTGGAGACCTTCTTCCGGCGCAGGCGGGCCAGCTCAAAGGCCCGGCGTCCGATGCGCTCGATCTCCTGCTCGGAGTAGGCCATGAGGTCGGTACACTCCACCCCCCGGTCCGGGGTGTCGTAGCGGTCCCGCTTGCCGAAGTAGATGCCGCCGGTGAGCTCCCGGACCATCATCAGATCGATGCCCTTCTCCGCCGTCTCCTTTTTCAAGGGGCAGGCGTCCGCCATGGCGGGGCGCAGGGCGGCGGGCCGCAGGTTGGCATATAAGCCCAAATCCCGGCGGATGGCCAGCAGGGCGGTCTCGGGCCGCTGTTCGGCGGGCCTGTCGCTCCCCCACTTGGGGCCCCCTACCGCGCCTAAAAGCACCGCGTCGCAGGCCCTGCACTTCTCCGCCGTGCCGTCTGGGTAGCTCTTCCCCACCGCGTCGGTGGCGCAGCCCCCCAGGAGCACGTCCACAAACTCATAGCTGTGGCCGAACTTCTCCCCCACGGCCTCCAGCACGCCCACGGCCTCATTGACCACCTCGGGGCCGATGCCGTCGCCTCGAATCAGGGCAATTTTATAGTTCATAAAGTTTATTCCTTCCTTTTACTCCGGCCAGACCTGCCGGCACTTCTCTATTTCCGCACCCGCCTCATCAGAAATCAGTATCGAGGCACTTTGGGACAAATCGTTATCACAGAATTGCTCTGTTTTCAGCAGCTCCACGATTTTGGGCCACCAGCTCTCCGCATCTGCGGTCTCCAGCCAGACCGCCAGGATATGGCCCTCCTCATCCACATAGTCATAGCCATCGTCCGTCACCACGCCCCCGGACCACGCCTCGATTCGGTCGGGCAGTATGTAGCGGATATCCAGGTCTGGATTCTCCATCTTCCGGGAATCCATGCTGATCACAATTGCTGGCACTACCTGGCAACCCCTCTCGCCTTCAGGGCCTTCAGCAGCCCGCCGCTCTCGATGATGCCGTCCACGAAGGCCGGGAAGGGCGCGGCCTGATAGGCCTTGCCGGTGGTCTCGTCCACAATGGCCCCGGTCTTGAAGTCCACATTTACCTGGTCCCCCGCCTGGATCTCGGCCGCCGCCTGGGGGCACTCCATGATGGGAAAGCCGATGTTGATGGAATTGCGGTAGAAGATCCGGGCGAAGGAGGGGGCGATCACACACTTGACGCCGCTGGCCTTGAGCGCCAGGGGGGCGTGCTCCCGGGAGGAGCCGCAGCCGAAGTTGGCTCCGGCCACTACGATGTCCCCCTCCTCTACTGTAAGGGAAAAATCCTTGTCAATGTCCTCCATACAGTGGGAGGCCAGGGCTTTCTCATCGGGGGCATTGAGGTAGCGGGCAGGGATGATCACATCGGTATCCAC
>CANSQX010000132.1 GCA_947649225.1 uncultured Flavonifractor sp. | reverse complement strand
CATCCAGAGGCGCCTCCAAGTGCTTCATATTCATGTACTTCTTGTTGCCCCATTGGGTGCCGACCACATGGCGGAGCCTGGCGCAGACCAGTATGAGGGCGGAGTTGCCGTCTGGGAAACAGCCCACCACCCTGGTACGGCGGCGGATCTCCCGGTTGAGCCGTTCAATGATATGGTTCGTGCGGAGACGCGTCCAGTGCTCGCTGGGAAAACTGCAATAAGTCAAAGTCTCTTCAATGCCAGCCTCGAGCTTTTGGGCAGCCTCCTTCAGCTTCATAGTACGCAGTTCCTCCGCCACAGCTTTGGCCTTTTCACGGGCAGCTTTTTTCTTTCCTGGGCATGGATTGCTTTGAGCATCTTGGCCACCGGCTTCACCTTGGAGCGGGGAACAACAGAAAACACATTGCGGTAAAAGTGGACGGTGCAGCGTTGGTACTTGGCCTCCGGAAACACTTCCCCCACCGCTTCCAGCATCCCCAGGCACTTGTCTCCAACAATGAGCTTTACGCCGTCCAGACTGCGGCCCCGGAGCCACTGAAAGAAGCGGATCCAGCCGGCCTTATCCTCCTCCATACCCTCAGTGGCGCCTAAAACTTCCCGGTATCCGTCCTCATTTACCGCTATTGCCACCAAAATCGCAACATTTTCATACTCTCCGCCCCAGTTGCGCCGCAGGTAGATGCCGTCCACATGGACATACGGATATTTGCCGCCCTGTAAAGGGCGGTTCCGCCAATCCTCAATGTGGACATACGCTTTCTTGTTTTGTTCACTAATCGTGGCGTGGGATACCTTACTGCCCCACAGCGCTTCGGTAATATCTTCCACTCTGTGGACCGAGATGCCGACAAGGTACATCTCGATGAGCGCTTCCCCCACGCTGCTCTCCCGCCGGCGAAACCGCTCTATGATAGCGGTTTCGAAACGGACCCCCTTGAGACGGGGCATATGGAGCGTAACGTTTCCGGAGGTGGTGGTAAGGTTTCGGCCGTAGTGACCGCTGCGGTAGCCTTGACAGGCCTCGTTTCGCTCGTACCAGGCTGCCTGCGTCAGCTGCTCCGCTTCTGCTTCCAGCAGCTCATTCAGCGTTTCTTCTACGCTGCCCCGGACCAGTTCCTTAAGTTGAACCTTGATTACTTCCTCATTCAGCTGTACAATTTTCTCAGACATGGTTTACAGTCTCCTTGCAGAATGGTGTGATTGCAGCCTCATTCTACCAGGGTTCTGTAAACCTTGTCTCTTTTTATGCTTTTTGCATTTTGTTCATCTTATTCTACCTTATCATCCGATGGGGCCTCATCCTTCTACCTTTTTCTCCTACTGTCCAACATGTCTTGTACTCCGACACCTTGAAAACAGATACAGCTACAGCAAATCAGCCCTTCTCTTTTTGCTTTCCATATGGTATACTAAATATTACGGCTTATTTCCCGGCAAAACCGCACCGTCCCCATCGGAACTACACAGGGAGGCAGGTTCCATGACGTTTTATCAGGAGCTACAGTTGAATCAGGCGGGCTCAAAGGCCTATATCGCCAGCTTTCAGGACCCCAGAGAGAAGCTGAAGCATATTGGAATTTACATATTCAAAATTATTCTCAACATTGCATTCAGCGTGGCGTTTATCACCGGTTTTACCCTTCTGTTCGGTCCGGAAAACGGCATTACAGGACTTGTTGTGCTGCTCTGTGTGCAGCTGTTCCGGTTCTCAGATCTGGGAATCCGCGCCTCACACGGCGCCGCAGGCATTTTGATCCTTTTCGGCATCTTTGCGGTAGGCCCCAAGCTGGCGAGCCTGGTCCCCACCGGGTGGGCGTTCTGTGTCAATCTGGTCTGTATCTTCTTCATCCTGCTGCTGGGGTGCCATAACATCAAGCTGTGCAACCACTCCATCTTAGTGCTGTCCTACCTGCTGCTTCAGGGCTACGACGTCAGCGGCCACGCGTACCGGATGCGGCTGGCTGGGCTGCTGGCGGGCGGGATCGCAACGGCGGTGGTCCTGTACCACAACCACCGGAAAGCCGTCTGCCCGTGTACCCTCCAAAGCATTTTCCAGTCATTCAGCCTCTCCTCCGAGCGCACACGGTGGCAGCTGCGCTTTGCCTTTGGTCTCTCCAGCGTCCTGCTGATCGCCGCGCTTCTCGGGCTCTCCAAAGCGGTCTGGGCCGGGATTGCGGCCATGTCCGTGTTTCTGCCCGCCCGCGACGCCCTGGTCAGCCGCGTCAAATTCCGTGCGCCCGCAAATCTGCTGGGGAGCGCCCTGTTTCTGGCTCTCTACTTCCTTCTGCCCAAGAGCGCCCACGCCTGGCTGGGAATCATCGGCGGGTTCGCCCAGGGATTATCCGCCACCTACGGCTGGCAGACCGCCTTCAACACCATCGGCGCACTGTCCATTGCGGCGCCTGTCCTGGGCGTGCCCGGCGCCATCTTTTACCGGGTGATCAACAATGCCTTGGGCTCGGTCTACGTGTGGCTGTTTGATCCTCTGTTCGACCGGCTCCTCCTCTTGGTCCACCGCCGGAAGGCCAGGGGGTGCTGACCCCCGCGCCCGCGCCGGTTCCGCCTTGGGAGGCCCTCCCCCCTGCCGTGCGCGGGGAGAGGGCCTCCCGTTTGTTCCGCCGCTCATCCGCCGGCGCGATCTCCCCCGGCACTTGGCGCGGCCCGGCGGCTGCGCAGGAGAAAGCCGGCGGCCAGGGCCAGGCAGAGGAGCTCCGACGCCAGCGGGGCGATCCAGATGCCTGCCGCCCCCAGCAGGACGGGCAGCAGGGTCAGAAAGCCGCAGATGAAGAGCAGCCCCCGGCCCAGCGACAGGGGGAAGGCGAAGGCCGGGCGCTCAATTGCGGTAAAATAGGCCGCCGTCACCACGTTGAAGCCCATGGCCAGGAATGCCAGGGCATACAGCCGCAGGGCGAACACCGAGTCCCGGAAGAGGGCCCCCGCTTCCCGGTCCAGGAAGAGGCCCACAATGCCCCCGGCCCCCAGCTCCGCCGCCAGGAAAAAGACCAGCGAGCACCCGAGCGCCAGACAGAGCCCCATGCGGAAGAGCCTGCGGCAGACCGCCGGCTCCCCCGCCCCCAGGTGGAAGCTGATCAGCGGCTGGATCCCCTGGGCCGTGCCGATCATGGTCATCAGAACCAGGGTGTTCACGTAGCTGACAATGGTGTAGCTCACCACCGCGCCCTCGCCGATGACCGAGAGCACCATGTGATTGAAGAGGAAGATGACAATGCCGTTGGACAGCTCGCTGAGGCCGTCGGACAGTCCCAGGGGCACAATACGGCGGTAGGCCCGGAGATCCGACCGGAACCGGCCCAGGCGCAGCCTCTGCCGGTGGGTGAGGAAGTAGAGCAGGAAAATCACGGTAGAGGTGACCTGGGCCAGCCCGGTGGCCAGGGCCGCCCCCACGACGCCCCAGCCTAGGCGCATCACGAACCAGTAGTCCAGCAGCACGTTCATCAGCGCGCAGGACAGCACCCCCACGGTGCTCACCTGGGGAGCCCCGTTGGCTTTCACCTGGACCTCCAGATTATAGGAGGTAGTGAAGAAGACGGCGAACAGGGCGATCATCCCCACATACTCCTTCACATAGCCCAGGGTGGCGGGGGTGGCCCCCAGCAGCCGCGCCACCCGCTCCAGGTTGAGGAGCACCGCCGCCCCCAGCACCACCGAGGCCGCCGCCGTGACCGCCAGGTTCTGATTAAAGTAGTTCCGGGCCCGCTTCAGCTCCCCCTGGCCCAGGGCGATGGAGATCACCGTGGAGGTGCCGGCGGCCAGCAGCACCCCCAGGGTGAACACCAGAGAGGTGAAGGGCATGGACAGGTTGACCGCCGCCAGGGCCTGCTCCCCCCCCCCCCGGGCCACCAAGACACCGGCCACGCAGGTCAACAGGGAGAAAAGCCACATGGACACGATGGACGGGAGGACAAATTGAAAAAAACGCTTGACCAGAGCCATGACGGGCACATCCTTTCCCCCCTATCATAAACCCTCGTATTATCCCAATGTCAAGAGGTGACGTCCACTTTGAAGGAATGCTATACCATCGGCGAGCTGGCCCGGCTCTTCAGCCTGAATCCGGACACCCTGCGCCACTATGAGGACAAGGGGATCCTCCGCCCGGTGCGGCGGGAGAACCGCTACCGGATCTATGGGATCCAGGACATCTGCACCCTGAATGTGGTGCGCGCCCTGCGGGAGGCGGACATGTCCCTGGAGGAGATCCGGACCTATCTGGAGGGCCGCACCGTGGCGCGGACCATGGACCTGATGGACCGGGAGGACACCCTGCTCCGCAGCCGGATCGCCGCGCTGGAGGCTCTGCGGCAGGAGGCCCTGGACCGCCGGGCCCGGCTGAGCCGCTATTCTGACACCCGGGCCGCGCAGCTGGAGGTGCTGGAGGAGCCTGAGCGCCCCTACGTCTGCCTTCGGGAGGACGTGATTCTGGAGGACGAGATCGATTTTCTCCTGAAAAAATTGGAGAAGGACCACCAGGATGACATTAAAATCCTGGGCAGCGCCTGTATGGGGGCGGCGCTGAACGGGGCTTCTCTGGCCGCCGGGGAATACCACCACTTCGACGCGGTCTTCTTCCTCACAGAGCCCGGCCGGCGCCGGGACGCCGCCCTCCCCGCCGGGCGATATGCCCGCTGGTACTACCGCGGCCCCTACACCGGCTTCCGGGAAAACTACCTGGCCCTCCGGGCCGCGCTGGAGGCTCGGGCGCTCCGCCCCGCCGGGCCGCCCCTACAGCTCTACCGCATCGACGCCCATGACACCGCCCTGGAGTCCGAATACCTCACCGAGATCCAGGTCCCGGTGGATGGGGCGGGGAGCTGAGCAGCCAGATTGTCAAAAATTTATGTCAACCTTTTTGCGCCGGTTTTCTTGACGGCGCGGCAGGAATCCGCTACAATACGGTCGAGACTTTGCCCGGGGTGCGGTTCGCCGCCCCTCCGCTTCCACCCGTTCCTTATTTCTAGATTGGAGGCCCGCCCGCCTATGAAAAAAACCGCCGCTATCCTCCTGTCCCTCACCCTGCTGGCCGGTCTGCTGCCCGCCCGGGCCGCAGGTCCTGCCGAGCCCCTGACCGTCCAGTTCTACAGCGAGGCCGACGGCCGGTATGAGCCCGCCGTGGCCACCGACCGGGTATCCTTGACTTTGGACGGCGTCCCCCTCTCCGGAAAGACCCCCGCTATGATCCAGTACCTGGACGGCGCGGGGCGCACGCTGGTTCCCGTCCGGCTGGTGTCCGAGGCCCTGGGGGCCCAGGTGATCTGGGTCCCCGACACCCGGCAGGTGCTTTTGCTGCGGGGGGAGGACAAAATCGTCCTCACTCTGGGTTCGGACCAGGCCCTGGTGAACGGCCAGACCCAGGCCCTCCCCGACGGCGTGCCCGCCGGCGTGGTCCGCTGGCAGGGGGCTGAGAGCACCATGGTCCCCCTCCGCTTTGTCTCCGAGCAGCTGGGGGCAGAGGTGGAC
>CANSQX010000131.1 GCA_947649225.1 uncultured Flavonifractor sp. | reverse complement strand
GCCGGCTATGCTGGCCGGGGGGAACCGAAGGAGAGCGGCCTCAGCGTGGGCTATCCTTGAACCCGGAGGCCGCCCGATCTCCCCGCCGTTCCGAGATTTTCTTTCCCCCATTTCTTTTCTAAAAAGAAATGGGGCCCCGGCCGGGCAGGCCCGTCCCCCGCGGGATGGAACCCCGCAGCCCCTGCGGCAGCAGCCCCCCACCCCTACCGGAAGTCCGGTGCGCTCCGAGGAGGGCGCCCGCTCCAGAAAGAAGGCTTTTCATGAACTTATTAGCCATTGAATCCTCCTGCGATGAGACGGCGGCGGCAGTGGTGGAGGACGGCCGGACCGTCCGCTCCAACACCATCGCCTCCCAGGCGGACATGCACGCTGTTTACGGCGGCGTCGTGCCTGAGATCGCCTCCCGCAAGCACATTGAGGCCATCGCAGCCCTGACCGATCGGGCCCTGGCGGATGCCGGGGTGTCCAAAGCCGATCTGGACGCGGTGGCCGTCACCTATGCTCCCGGGCTCATCGGTGCGGTGCTGGTGGGGGTCAACTTCGCCAAGGCGGCGGCCTATGGCCTGGGGATCCCCCTGATCCCTGTCCACCACGTCCGGGGCCACATCGCCGCCAACTATATCGCCCACCCGGACCTGGAGCCCCCCTTTCTGTGCCTATGTGTCTCCGGGGGAAACACCCTAATTGTGGACGTGCGGGACTACACGGAGATGGAGGTCCTGGGTTCCACCCGGGACGATGCGGCGGGGGAGTGCTTCGACAAGGCGGCCCGGGTGTTGGGCCTGGGCTACCCCGGCGGCGCGCCCCTGGACGCCCTGGCCCAGGGCGGGGACGACCGAAAATACGATCTGCCCCGGGCCCAGATCCACGGCGCACCCTTGGACATGTCCTTTTCCGGCCTGAAAACGGCGGTGCTCAACCTGGTCCACAACGCCGCCCAAAAGGGGGAGTCCCTGGATCTGCCCGGTCTGGCGGCCTCCTTTGCCGCCGCCGTCAGCGACACGTTGATCCCGCGGACCATGGAGGCCGCCCGGAGGCTGGGCTACGGCAAAGTAGCCGTGGCGGGGGGCGTGGCCGCCAACTCCCGCATCCGGGCCGACCTGGAGCGGGCCTGCGCCGCCAGCGGGGACAGGCTCTATCTGCCGCCCCTGGCGTTGTGCGGCGACAATGCCGCCATGATCGGCTGCCAGGGCTACTATGAATATCTGGCCGGGTGCCGGGCCGGGATGGACCTGAACGCCTGTGCCACCCGAGATATAGGAGAGGGCTGACCGGCCCCCTCCTTTTCACGTGAAAGCGCGCCGCCGCCACACTGCAAAACCGGCCGAATCCGCGTTATGTATACTGAAATCCGGAGACGGCCGGACGGTGAACTACCATTTGCGGCCTGTGGAAAGACCGGTGGAGAAGTGGAAAAGCGGCTGAGGGAGTATAGGGGAGGGGGTGTGGAGAATCATGTGGAGAATGTGGATAACACCCCGTAATGACTGTTATAGCCCAGAATTATGTAAAGGGAATGCTGCCCATCATATTGGTAATCATCCTTTTCCTTCCTGAAAAAACGGTCGAAATTCCCGTATTTGGTCCTGTGCGTGGCGCTCTTTTCTGCAAGCATGGAATCATGGATGGATGTACGAATACAAAGCGTATAGGGCCCGACGGGGCCAGACGATGAAAGCTGTGAGGTGGAAGCTATGCCGATTGCATTGACCCCCGCCCAGCGGGATGCGGTAGACAGCCGGGGGGGCGCGCTCCTGGTCGCGGCTGCGGCCGGATCGGGCAAGACCCGGGTGCTGGTGGAGCGCCTGCTCTCCCGGGTGGAGGGGGAGGGGCTGGACGTGGACCGTTTTTTGGTGATTACCTACACCAAGGCGGCCGCCGCAGAGCTCCGGGCCCGGATTGTGGAGGAGCTCTCCCGCCGCCTGGCCCTCAGCCCGGCTGACGGCCATCTGCGCCGCCAGTCCGCCCTGGTGTACAAGGCCCAGATCTCCACAGTTCACGCTTTCTGCGCCCAGCTGCTGCGGGAGTGCGGCCATCTGCTGGAGCTGAATCCGGATTTCCGCCTGTGCGACGAGGGGGAGGCGGGGGTTTTAACCCTCTCCGCCCTCAACGACGTGCTGGATGGGCGCTACGCCGCCCTGGAGGACTACCCGGACTTCTCTCTGCTGGTGGATACCATGTCGGCGGGGCGGGACGACGCCAAGCTGGTCCAGATTGTCCTGGATGTGCGGGGCCGGATCCAGAGCCACCCGGACCCGGCGGCCTGGCTGGACAGCCAGGCGGGGGCCTTCGATCTGGCGGAGACGGCCGATGTGGGGGAGACCGTCTGGGGCCGGCTTCTGCTGGAGGACGCCCGCCGTCAGGCCGCCTACTGGGCGGAGCGGATGGCGGGGGTGCTGGAGCTGACCGCCTGCGATAAGGCGCTGTCGGCCAACTACGGCCCCACCGTCTCAGCCACCATGGAGGGCCTGCGCCGCTTCTGTGCGGAAACAGAGCGGGGCTGGGATGCGGCCCGCGCCGCCATGCCCATCCCCTTTCCCACGGCGGGCCGCAAGCGGATGCCCGACTGCCCCGAGGAGGCGGAGCGGGTCAAGGCGGTACGCAAGCTTTGTAAGGCGCGTATGGAGAAGCTGGAGGAGCGCTTTACCGACGGCAGCGCCGCCCTTTTAGCCGATCTGGAGGCGGTGCGCCCCGCCGTTCAGGCTCTGTTCGCCCTGGTGAAGGATTTTGAAGCCGCCTATACCGCCGAAAAGACCCGCCGGGGCCTGCTGGACTTCGCCGATCTGGAGCATCTGGCGGTTAAGCTGCTGATGGGGCCGGACGGGACCCCCACCCCCCTGGCGGAGCAGTGGAGCGGCCGCTTTGAGGAGATCATGGTGGACGAGTATCAGGACACCAACGCCGTGCAAAACGCCATCTTCTCCGCCCTCTCCCGGCGGGGGGAGAACCTGTTCCTGGTGGGAGATGTGAAGCAGTCCATCTACCGCTTCCGTCTGGCGGATCCCAGTATATTTCTGGAGAAATACCGCACGTTCCGGCCCTGTGGGGAGGCGGCGGAGGGGGAGCCCCGCCGGGTGCTCCTGTCCCAGAACTTCCGCTCCCGGCCTCAGGTGCTGGAGGGGGTCAACGACTTGTTCCGGGCGGTCATGTCCACCCAGTTCGGCGAGATGGACTACGGCCCGGACGAGGCCCTCTACCCCGGGGCCTCCTTCCCGGAGCCAGAGGGAGATCCCCGCCGCTACGCCCTGGAGCTGGACGCCCTGGACCTGTCGGGCGGGGAGGCGGAGGGGGAGCAGCCGGCCCGGGATCTCCAGGAGGCCCGCTTTGCCGCCGGGCGGATCGCCGCTCTGCTGGGGGAGGGCTTTCCGGTATCCAATAGGGAGGGGGGGCAGCGCCCCCTGCGGCCTGCCGATGTGGTGATCCTGCTGCGTTCCCCGGGGACGGTGCTCCACCACTACGCCCGGGCCCTGGGAGAGCGGGACATCCCTTGGGAGGCCGAGGGGGGCGGAGACTTCTTCGCCGCCACCGAGATCGCGGTGGCGCTGGCCCTGCTCCGGATTGTGGACAATCCCCGGCAGGATGTGCCGCTGATTGCGGCCCTGCGGTCCCCGGTGTACGCCTTTTCGGCGGACCGGCTGGCTCAGCTCCGGGCCGCTGCCGGCGAGGGGGATTTTTACGCCGCCGTGGAGCGGGCGGCCCGGGAGGGAGAGGCCGACTGCGCCGCTTTTCTCTCCGAGCTGGAGGGCCTGCGCTTCGGCGCGGGGGACAGGAGCTGCGTACAGCTCCTGTGGCACATCTACGATCAGACCAACCTGCTGGGCCTCTTCGGGGCCATGGACGAGGGGGAGACCCGCCAGGGCAACCTACTGGCCCTGGCCGAGCTGGCCCAGAGCTTTGAGGGGGCGGGGCACAAAGGACTGTTTGGCTTCCTATCCCACCTGGACCGCCTGCGGGATAGCGGAACCCGGCTGAGCCCACCCGCCGCCGGGCGGACCGGGGGCGGGGTGCGGATCATGAGCATCCACCGCTCCAAGGGACTGGAGTTCCCGGTGGTCCTGCTGTGCGGCCTGGCCCGCACCCTCAACCGGGAGGACCTGAGCCGCCCCATCCTCTTCCACCCCAAGCTGGGGGTGGGCCCCAAGCGGCTGGATACCGAGCGGATGGTGGAATATCCCACCCTGGCCCGCCAGGGGGTGGCCCGCCAGCTGGAGTACGAGATGATGGCCGAGGAGCTGCGGCTCCTCTATGTGGCCATGACCCGGGCCCAGGAGAAGCTGATCCTGTGCTGCGCGCTCACTGGCGGCGGCCGGGATCTGGAGGGCCTGGCCCGGGACGCCGGATATCCGGTCGATCCCCAGGTGCTGCTGGGGTGCCGGTCGGCGGCCCAATGGGTGCTGCTGGCCGCGCTGCTCCGGCCCGAGGCCCTGGCCCTGCGGGGGGCGGCGGGGGTGCTGATGATCCCGGCGGAGGGCCCCTTCGGCCCGCCCTGGGACATCCGCTGGGTGGACGGGGCCGCAGAGTGCGCCCCGCTGCCCCCCCGCCGGGACAGCAGGGGAGCGGAGGTCCGGATGGACGGCTTGGATCCGGAGGCGCTGGCCGCCCGCCTGCGGTGGACCTATCCCCATGGGGCCGACGTGGAGATCCCATCCAAGCTGACCGCCACCCAGCTAAAGGGCCGGTCCCTGGATGAGGAGGTGGCCGCCGGGACGGCTGCTCCGCCGGAAGAGGGGCCCGCCGGGACACAGGATTTGGAGCCCAGGCGGCCGGTGAGCTTCCAGCGGCCCCGCTTCGCCCAGGAGGACATGGGCCTCACTCCAGCCCAGAAGGGCACCGCCCTCCATCTGGCCATGCAGTTTATCGACTTCCAGAAAACCAGGTCCGAGGCGGAGATCCGGAGGGAGATCGCCCGGCTGGTGGAGCAGGATTTCCTCACCCCCGTCCAGGGGGAAGCGGTCAATCCGGCCCGGATCGCCGCTTTTTTCGCCGGGGAGCTGGGCCGGACCCTGCGGGCGGCTCCCACCCTGCGCCGGGAGTTCAAGTTCTCCCTTCTGGTCCCTGCGGCCGAGTACTGCCCCGGGGCGGGAGAGGGAGAGGAGATTCTGCTCCAGGGCGTGGTGGACTGCTGCTTCGAGGAGGCGGGGGGGCTGACGGTGGTGGACTTCAAGACCGACCGGGTGCGGGGGCCGGACCTGGAGCGCCGGGCCTTGGAGTACCGCCCCCAGCTGGCGGCCTACAGCCGGGCGCTGGAGGCCATCACCGGCCGGCCGGTCAAGCGGCGGGTGCTGTGGTTTTTCCACGCAGGCCGGGCGGTGGAGATCTGACGGCTGCGGGCAGAATTGGCCATAAAGCAAAAACGCCTGACAGAGGGGGAGACAGATCCTCTTCTAATTTTCGGAAAAATCTGATATAATAAAAAAGTCTGTTTTGACGGCGCGTCCTGCCCTGGCCGGAATGTGCGCCGGGCGGCGGAAAACAGGCGCAGGGAGGTTTTTATGGATGCACTGACCGCGCTGGAG
>CANSQX010000130.1 GCA_947649225.1 uncultured Flavonifractor sp. | reverse complement strand
CGCTCAGCGCCCCGTTACCGGGCGGCAGACTGCGTGATCAGAAATGCAGGAAGCGAGACAAACGTTTTCTTTGCCTACTTTCTTTTTCAAAAGAAAGTAGGTTAGCACTCCTGGTTGGCGGCGTTGATGATCTCGACGAAGTCGGGGGCTTTGAGGGAGGCGCCGCCGATGAGGCCGCCGTCCACGTCGGGCTGGGCCAGGAGCTCCGCGGCGTTCTTGGCGTTCATGGAGCCGCCGTACTGGACGGTGACAGAGCGGGCCACCCGGGCGCCGTAGAGCTTGCGGATGATGGTGCGGATGGCCTCGCAGACCTCGCCGGCCTGCCCGGCGGTGGCGGTCTTGCCGGTACCGATGGCCCACAGGGGCTCATAGGCAATGACCACATGGCGCATCTTGTCGGCGGGCACTCCGGACAGGGCGGCCTTCACCTGGTAGGCGATGAGGTCCATGGTGACGCCCAGCTCCCGCTGCTCCAGGCTCTCGCCCACACAGACAATGGGGTAGAGGCCGGCTTCAATGGCGGCAAGGACTTTCTTGTTGACGGTAAAGTCGGTCTCGTTGTAGTACTGGCGGCGCTCAGAGTGGCCGATGATCACATACTTGACCCCGGCCTCCTTCAGCATCTCGGCCGAGACCTCGCCGGTATAAGCGCCGTGGGACTCATAATGGCAGTTCTCCGCGCCGATAGACACCCGGCAATCCTTGAACAGGCGCACGGCGGCAGGAATATTCACATAGGGGACACAGAGGACCACCTCGCACCATTTGGGACGGCCCAGCAGGGGCTTGAGCTCCTCCGCAAAGGCCTTGGTCTCGGAAATGGTTTTGTTCATCTTCCAGTTTCCGGCGATGATGGTCTTTCGATAGCGGCGGTTCATGTTAAACCAGTCCTTTCCTGACAGAGGCCGCCGGGCACGGGCCCGCCGGCGTCCTGTTATTTTGGTGATCGCCCCCAACGGGACTTCGTCCCGCCGGGGCCCCCGGTTTTTTGTCATCCTCGGGCGGAGTGAATCCGCCCTGCGGCAAGGTTTTGGCAGAGCCAAAACCTTGGACGCCGCTTGCGCGGCGGCTCGCACGTGCTCGCAGAGCTGCCCGGCAGGAAAATTTATGCGTCCAGTAGACAGGCCACGCCGGGCAGCTCTTTGCCCTCCATGAACTCCAGAGAAGCGCCGCCGCCCGTAGAAATGTGGGTCATCTTGTCCGCATAACCCAGCTGCTGCACCGCCGCCGCGCTGTCGCCGCCGCCGATGATGGTGATGGCATGGGTCTGCGACAGAGCCTCGGCCACCGCCTCGGTGCCCTTGGCGAAAGCGGGGAACTCAAACACGCCCATGGGGCCGTTCCAAATGACCGTTCCGGCGTCCTTCACCGCGTCACAGTAGAGCTTGACGGTCTCGGGCCCGATGTCCAGGCCCTGCCAGCCGTCGGGGATCTCGCCGGTCTTCACCACGCGGCTCTCCGCGTCGGCGGCGAAGGCGTTGGCGATGACCGTATCGGTGGGCAGCAGCAGCTTGACGCCCTTGTCCGCCGCCTTTTTCACCATCTCGTTGGCGTAGTCCTTCCAGTCCTCCTCCAGCAGGGAGTCCCCCACCTTGCCGCCCTGGGCGGCCGAGAAGGTGTAGGCCATGCCGCCGCCAATGATGATGGTGTCGGCGATCTCCAGCAGGTTGTTGATCACGCCGATCTTAGAGGACACCTTGGAGCCGCCCAGGATGGCCACCAGGGGGCGCTTGGGGCTGGCCAGGGCGCCTCCGATGATCTCCAGCTCCTTCTGAATCAGGAAGCCGGACACGGCGGGCAGGTAGCCGGCCACACCGGCGGTGGAGGCGTGGGCGCGGTGGACTGCGCCGAAGGCGTCGGAGACATAGACCTGGGCCATACCGGCCATGGCCTTGGCAAGGGCGGGGTCGTTCTTGGTCTCGCCCTTTTCAAAGCGGGTGTTTTCCAGCAGCATGATCTGACCGGGCTGGAGGGCGGTCGCCTTGGCCTGGGCGTCCGGGCCTACCACGTCGGCGGCCATGATCACCGCACGGCCCAGCAGCTCGCTCAGGCGTTTGGCTACAGGGGCCAGGCTCAGCTTGGGGTCGGGGCCCTCCTTGGGCTTGCCCAGATGGGAGCAGGCGATGACGGCCGCGTTCTGATCCAGCAGATACTGGATGGTGGGCAGGGCGGCCACGATGCGCTTATCGTCGGTGATGGCGCCGGTGGCTTTGTCCTGGGGGACATTGAAGTCGCAGCGGAGGAGGACCTTTTTCCCGCTGACCTCCACATCCTTCACGGTCTTCTTGCTGTAGTTCATACGGAAGCTCCTTTCATTTCGCCTTCGCCGGCAAGTCCTGGAAACCCAAGCTGCCGCAGGGCTTCATAGGCCAGAATGGCCGCAGAGTTCGAGAGATTGAGGCAGCGGGTTCCGGCCCGGATGGGGATGCGGATGCAGCGGTCCCGGTACTGGTCCCGAAGCGGTGCAGGCAGCCCTGCCGTCTCCTTGCCGAACATCAGCCAGCAGCCGTCCCGGAAGACGGCCTCGGTATAGGGGCGCGGGGCCTTGGTAGTGGCCAGCCAGAGGTCCTCCGCCCCGGTCCGGCGGAAAAAATCCCTCAGGTTCTCGTAGACGTGCAGATCCACCAGGTGCCAGTAATCCAGTCCGGCCCGCTTGACCGCCTTGTCGCTGATATCAAAGCCCAAAGGCTTGATCAGGTGGAGGCGGCAGCCGGTCACCGCACAGGTTCGGGCAATATTCCCGGTATTCTGCGGGATCTCCGGTTCAAACAGGACTAAATTGATCATAAACCAGGCCCTTCCCCAGTTGTTGGCTTTCAGCGCCTGATATTGTACCCCAAATCGCCGCAGATTTCAACAGTAAAACCGTCGAAAAGTACACAAACATTCCGGAACCCCTGTTGCTTTCGTTGAAAACGCTGCAATTCAGAAAATTTACCGGCTTTTTGCTCTTCCCTGCCGGGGGAAATTGTGGTATGATAAAAACCCTGAATGACGCACCACAACAGGAGTTGAGGAATTTATGACAGAACAGAAACAGCTGCGGATCGTGGTCAAGGTGGGCACCTCCACCCTGACCCACGACACCGGACGGCTGAACCTGCACAATATGGACCGTCTGGCCCGCACCTTGTCCGACCTGTGGGGCATGGGCCATGCGGTGATTCTGGTCTCCTCGGGGGCCATCGCCATCGGGGCGGCCAAGCTGGGCATGACAACCCGCCCCACCGAGCTGCGGTATAAGCAGGCCGCCGCCGCCGTGGGCCAGTGTACCATGATGCACCTGTACGATAAATTTTTCCAGGAGTACAACCGGTCGGTCTCCCAGATCCTCCTCACCGGCGAGGATGTGGACACCCCCGCCCGGGCGGACCACCTGCTGGGTACCTTCGAGGCCCTGCTGGAGCTGGGGATCATCCCGGTGGTCAACGAGAACGACTCGGTCTCGGCCGCCGAGATTGAGACCGGCCAGTGCAAGGTCCTGGGGGACAACGACACCCTGTCCGCCATTGTGGCCCGGTTGGTGGGGGCCGACCTGCTGGTGCTCCTGTCCGACATCGACGGGCTCTACGACAGCGATCCCCACCAGAACCCGGAGGCCAGGCTGATCCGCCGGGTGAGCGCCATCACCCCGGAGCTGCGGGCCATGGCCGGAGGGGCGGGGACCTGGCGGGGCACCGGCGGGATGCTCACCAAGCTCACCGCCGCCGAGACCGCCATGGCCGCCGGAGTGGACATGGTGATCACCAACGGTGCCAATATGGAGGCGCTGTATGACATCGCGGCGGGCCGGGACGTGGGCACGCGGTTCGTGGGCCGCCCCGCCGGCGCCGGAGAGCCGAAACAGGCGCTAAGGAACCTCTGATTCCGTAACCATAGCATGATAGCATGTTAGGAGGGACTCACCATGACAACTTTGGAAACCCAGGGCCTGGCCGCCCGGCACGCCGCCCGCGTGCTGGCCACCGCCGGGACCGCCAGAAAGGACGCCGCGCTGGAGGCCATTGCCGCCGCGCTGGAGGCGCGCTCCGCCTGGATCCTGGAGGCCAACGCCAGGGACATGGAGGCCGCCCGTTCCGCCGGGATGCGCCCCGCGCTCCAGGACCGGCTGGCCCTGGACGGGGGACGGATTGCAGGCATTGTGGAGGGCGTCCGGCAGGTCCGGGCCCTGGCCGACCCCATCGGGACGGTGACAAACATGGAGACCCGGCCCAACGGCCTGACCATCGGCAAGCGCCGGGTCCCCCTGGGGGTCATCGGCATCATCTACGAGGCCCGGCCCAATGTGACGGTGGACGCCGCCGTCCTCTGCCTCAAATCGGGCAACGCCGTGATCCTCCGGGGCGGCAAGGAGGCCTTCCACTCCAACCGGGCCTTTGTGTCCGTCATGCGGGAGGCCCTGGCGTCGGCGGGCCTGCCCCAGGACTGTGTGAGCCTGGTGGAGGACACCTCCCGGGAGAGCGCCAACGAGCTGATGAACCTCACCGGATATCTGGATGTGCTCATCCCACGGGGGGGCGCGGGGCTCATCCGCTCGGTGGTGGAGCACGCCCGGGTGCCGGTGATCCAGACCGGCGTGGGGGTGTGCCACGTCTACGTGCACGGGGAGGCAGACCTGGACATGGCCGCCCGCATCATCCACAACGCCAAGACCTCCCGGCCGTCGGTGTGCAACGCCGCCGAGTGCCTGCTGGTGGACGAGGCTGTGGCCCGGGAGTTCCTGCCCATGGCCTGGCGGCTGCTCCAGACGAAACATGTGGAGCTGCGGGGGTGCCCCGCCACCCGCGCCATTTTGGGCGATGTGGTCCGGCCCGCCGGAGAGGCCGACTGGGATACCGAGTTCGGGGACTACATCCTGGCCGTGAAGGTGGTCTCCGGGCCCGGCGAGGCCATCGATTTCATCAACACCCACGGCACCGGCCACTCGGAGGCCATTGTGACCAACAACTACTTCACCGCCCAGCGCTTCCTGGACGAGGTGGACGCGGCGGCGGTCTACGTGAACGCCTCCACCCGGTTTACCGACGGCTTTGAATTCGGCCTGGGGGCCGAGATTGGCATCTCCACCCAGAAGATGCACGCCCGCGGCCCCATGGGGCTGGCGGAGCTGACCAGCTCCAAGTACATCGTATACGGCACCGGACAGACCCGGTGAGCATAGGATAGCGCGGACCCTCTCCCGGCGGACATTCATGTACATACGGCGCTCCGGCTCCGGTCCGCCGTATGAATTCTCTGCGGGAGGCGGTCAAGCGTGGAACGCGAGCTGACCTTAACGGAAAACGGGCTGCTGGTCTGCCGCCTGGAGCCCCTGTCCCCCGGCGATCCGGGCCAGATTCTGGAGCTGAGCCTCCGGCTGGCCGGGGTGTGTCCGGAGCGGCGGGTGGCGGTGGCGGCGTCAGTCACCGAGCGGGATGTCCAGGGCCGGGAGCACCCCCGGGGCGTCCGCACGGCGGTGGTGCCGCCCCACCACGAGGCAGGGCCCCGGGATCTGGCGGCCCCGCCCCTGCGGTTCATCCTGCCCGGGGAGCTGGACCTGGGGGGCGGCGGGCCCCGGCGGCTGACTGTCCGGGCCGAGGCCCACTACATTGACCAGGGCGGCTGCTGTACCCTGCCGGGCGCGGAGCCATAGCAGGCGCGGCCCGTTTTACAGGCACAGGCGGGGGGGGGGGGG
>CANSQX010000129.1 GCA_947649225.1 uncultured Flavonifractor sp. | reverse complement strand
ATAATACACATAGTATGCCTGTGCAGATACCTATTTTAACAGCCTCTGCCCAAAATTGCAACTACTATTTTCACTTTTTTTGCACTTTTTTGTATAGAGCGCTCCAGCCCGCAAACAATAGGGTATCGCATAGGCAAAATCCACAAGATATAGGGGTAAAATCCCCGGAAAAGGAGGCAATGGCGATGCTGAACCGCCGGACGGATCTGGCCGTCGAGGCCCGGGAGCTGTGGGAGCAGTCTGCCGGACAGACCACCGCCCTGGAGGGGGTGGAGGCCCGGGACGGAACGCGGGAGGGCTTTTCCGTGACCACCGTCCGGGTGCTGGATGAGCGGGGGAGCCGTGCGCTGGGCAAGCCGGTGGGGACCTACGTCACCCTGGAGCTGTCCGGCCTGCTCCGCCGGGAGGAGGAGGCCTTTCCCCGGGCGGCCCGGGCCCTGGCGGCAGAGCTCTCCGCCCTGCTGAAGCTGCCCGATCGGGCCCCGGTTCTGGTGGTGGGACTGGGCAACCGGGCCATCACCCCGGACGCAGTGGGCCCCCTGGCGGCGGGGCACACCATGGTGACCCGGCACCTGGTGGAGCGGGCCCCTGAACACTTTGGGAGCTTCCGGCCGGTGTCCGCCCTGGCGGCGGGGGTGCTGGGGACCACCGGCATGGAGAGCGGTGAGCTGGTGTCCGCCCTGGTGGAGAAGGTGGAGCCTGCCTGCGTGCTGGCGGTGGACGCCCTGGCGTCCCGGAGTCTGGACAGGCTGTGCCGCACGGTGCAGCTGGCCGACACCGGCATTGTCCCCGGGTCCGGGGTGGGCAACAGCCGGGCCGCGCTCAACCGGGAGACCCTGGGGGTGCCGGTGATCGCCGTCGGGGCGCCCACGGTGGTGGACGCCGCTACCCTGGCTGCCGACATGCTGGCCGGGGCGGGCCGCGGCGAGGTGGACCCGGATACCCTGTGGGGCGGCCGTGAGGGCCTGATTGTCACCCCCAAGGATATCGACGCCCAGATGGCCGATCTGGCCAAGGTGATTGGCTACGGTATCAACCTGGCCCTGCATCCCGGCCTGAGCCTGGCCGATGTGGAGATGTTTTTAAGCTAGGGGCAGTTGTTCGCAGGCCCCGATGCGGCCTGCCGCAGCCGGCGGCCCGACAGGAAAAGCGTTTTTCTCCGTGCAATCAATACCGCCGGTGAAGGCCCTTCTCCTACTTCTTTCTCAGCTTCAATTTGGATACCGCGGGCTTTGGCACAGGCCCGGAAAAGGGCCGTTATCCGGGCGGCCTTCTCTTTAGGTGGGCAGCGCCTGGGCTGCGGCGTCCGCTTCTGCGAGGATCGCGGTCAGATCCTCCAGCTCCAGCAGGTTGACCGCCGGGCAGAACGGCGTTCAGTATATCCACTTTTTTCCGCTGCTCCGCATTATAGCCTCCATGCCTATTCTTTGCGCTTTTTCCAGAGCGGCGCTCCGGTTCTGGCGGGTTATAAAGGAGCCGTATGGGCAGGCCTGCCGGTGCCGCTCACAGGGGTACGCCCCACACTGAAAGCAATACGAAACCCCGCCGTGCTCCAGCGCACAGCGGGCCACAGGGCAGGACTGATTGCCAAAGCCGCAGCCGCCGCAGTGGCTGCCGAGGCGCATGACACACAGCCCGCAGCGCATTTTCTCTCTGGAAACCGTTCCTAGGCACCCCGCAGAGGAAGTTTCTTCCCCCCCCCAATTCCAGACCTTGTTTGAAATAGGTCCAAACACCCAAGCGGCGGATCTTTTTCCGCCATACGGCGTGAAAAATTCTTGAAATACACCAAATATTCCTGCGAATTTTTGCCTTGTCTGGCGGAAAAATCTCCCGCCGCTGGGCATTCCGCCAAGGTTCAAACAAGGCCCGGCATAGCTGCGCAGTTCCGATCAAGAGTCTGAAGAGGAGGACCGGCCTCCTTTGACAGCGCCCGCCCTCTGTGATACACTGTTGCCCATAGGGAGGGATGCGCGGTGGAGCGGTATCTGGTACAGCTGCGGGCGGAGGGGGCCGGCCCTGCCATCATCATTGACCCCCATACGGTGGTCACCGCCCCGTGGACGGCATTCAAATGTCAGTTCGGCTGCGGGAATTTCGGAAAAAATCACTGCTGCCCGCCAAAAGCCCCCGACGATACGAGAACCCGGGCCGTGCTGGACAGCTATACCAGAGGGATTCTCTTTCGAGTCCACCACTGGGGGGCCTCCGCGATGGCGGCGGCCTGCGCGAGGACCCTCTTTCTGGATGGCTTTTACAAGGCAATCGCCTTCGGCAGCGGGCCCTGCAAGATCTGCCAGAGCTGCGATCCGGACGGGTGCCGCTTCCCGGACAAGGCCATCCCCTCCATGGAGGGCTGCGGCATCGACGTGTTCGCCACCGCCCGGGCCCACGGCCTGGAGATCCATACGCTCCGGGAAAAGGGCGAGGAGCGCAATCACTTCGGCCTCGTGCTGGTAGATTAGGCCTTGTTCGAAAACGATCAAAATACCCAAACAAGGGGAGCTTTTCCGTCTGGACGGCGCGGTTTTTCGTTGTAATCCGGCAGACTTCCCGGGTCGGAGCGCCTTGCCTGCAAAAGCATCTGCCTCAATCCGGCGTTCCGCCGGTTTTCCAACAGACGCTCAACAGAGGCGGTCCGGGTCCCTAGAGATTTTTGCGTCAGAATAAGTCCGAAAGGGCAGCATTCTGCCGCCGGGCAGTTGGGCGGGGGAGAGAGCCGCGCCGTGCCGGCGGCACAGCCCGCCCAGGCGGTGTCAGAACCAGAAAAGGCGTATCTGAACAGCCCGTATTCGGTCACCGGGCGCCTGGGTGGGAGCCGCGCCGTGCCGGTGGCGCACGGAAGTTTTCTTTGCCTACTTACTTTTTCAAATGAAAGTTGGTAGACGGGGGGAGGGAAAGGTGATACAATACCCTCCACAGAGTCAGGAGAGGCGAGGACTGAGAGGAGTACGCGGGGCCCTGGTGCAGAGAGAAGCCGGTTGGTGCGAGGCTTCCGGGGGCGGCGCGGAAGGGCGCTCACGAGCTGCGGGCAGGAAATGGCCCGCCGGATTTCCACCGTTACCGGAGGAGAGTGCGGGCGCACGAGGAGCGCGCCCGAATTCAGGTGGTACCACGGACTGTATCCAAGTTCGCCCTGAACCGTAGCGGTTCGGGGCGTTTTTTCGTATCAGGGAGGTGAACTGGCCGGTGCCGGAGCAGGCAGAGTCCCGGAATCCCGCGCTGGATGTGGTCCGCGCGGCGGCGATTGTCATGGTGCTGGTGATCCACACGGCCAGCGCAGGTCTGGCGCTGCCTCCAGGCACCCCGGACTGGTGGGGGGCCCTGATCTGGGGGGCTCTGGCCCGGCCCGCCGTGCCCCTCTTCTTCCTGTGCAGCGGCGCGCTGATGCTGGGCAGGGAGATCTCCCCCCGGAGACTGCTGCGGCATAACCTGCCCCGCATTGTGGCGGCCATGCTGGTCTGGGCCATGCTGTACAAGGTGTACGGCCTGTGGACCGGCGGGGCGCTGACGGCCGCCGGACTGTGGGAGGCCGTCAAGCAGGTCCTCACCCTTCAGCACCCCTTCCATTTCTACTACCTCCATATCCTGCTGCTGGTCTACGCCTTCCTGCCGGCGGTGCGGGTCTTTGTCCGGAACGCCTCCCGGCGGGAGGAGGAATACCTGCTGGCCCTCTGGTTCGTCACCGGCATCCTCATCCCCCTGATCCGCGTGATCTGGCCCTTCACCCTGGTGGGCCCCCTCTCGTCCTGGTATCTGATGCGCATGTCCTACGCCGCCATCGGCTACGCCCTGCTGGGCCACTATCTGCGGCAGTACGGCGGCAGCATCCCCCGGCGGCGGTACGCCCTGGCCCTGGCGGCCGGTCTGGCCCTGACCTTCGGCGGGACCGCCGCGGCCTCCCTCCGGGCCGGGACGCTCAACAGCCGGTTCCTGGAGGGCATGTCCCCCGGCCCCATGCTCATGGCCCTGGGCCTCTTCGGCCTGATCCTGAGCCGTCCGGACTGGCCGGAGCCGGTGACGCGCCTCACCGGCCGCCTGGCCCGGGCCGCCTTCTGCATCTATCTGGTCCACATCCTGTTTCAGCAGGCCCTGGGGGGCCTGGGCCTGAACTCCGGCGCCCACTGCCTCCTGTCCGTCCCGGCCATGAGCCTGCTGCTGCTGGCCCTGGGCTGGATCACCTGGGAGATTCTGCGCCACATTCCTGTTGTCCGGCGCTATCTGATATAAAAATCGATCGATTCCGTATGGTTCGAGAAGGAGTGTCACACTGCAATGAAAAACAGCGAAAAGACTATGGAGAAAATTGTGGCCCTGTGCAAGGGCCGGGGCTTCATCTTCGCGGGCAGCGAGATCTACGGCGGCCTGGCCAACACCTGGGACTACGGCCCCCTGGGCGTGGAGCTCAAGAACAACGTGAAAAAGGCCTGGTGGAAAAAATTCGTCCAGGAGAGCCGCTATAACGTGGGCCTGGACGCCGCCATCCTGATGAACCCCCAGGTGTGGGTGGCCAGCGGCCACGTGGGCGGCTTCTCCGACCCGCTGATGGACTGCAAGGAGTGCAAGGAGCGCTTCCGCGCCGACAAGGTCATTGAGGACTGGTGCCAGGAGAACAGCTTTGACCTGGGCCACAGCGTGGACGCCATGTCCCAGGCCCAGATGAAGGAGTTTGTGGAGGAGCACCAGATCGTCTGTCCCTCCTGCGGCAAGTTCAACTGGACCGATATCCGCCAGTTCAACCTGATGTTCAAGACCTTCCAGGGGGTCACCGAGGACGCCAAGAACACCGTCTACCTCCGCCCCGAGACCGCCCAGGGCATCTTTGTCAACTTCCAGAATGTCCAGCGCACCACCCGCCGCAAGCTGCCCTTCGGCGTGTGCCAGGTCGGCAAGTCCTTCCGCAACGAGATCACCCCGGGCAACTTCATCTTCCGCACCCGGGAGTTCGAGCAGATGGAGCTGGAGTTCTTCTGCCGGCCGGGCACCGAGCTGGAGTGGTTCCAGTACTGGAAAAACTTCTGCCACCAGTGGCTGCTGGACCTGGGCATTAAAGAGGAGAACCTGCGCCTGCGGGATCACGACCCCGAGGAGCTGAGCCACTACTCCAACGCCACCACCGACTTTGAATTCGCGTTCCCCTTCACCGAGTGGGGCGAGCTGTGGGGCGTGGCCAGCCGCACCAGCTTCGACCTGACCGCCCACCAGACCACCTCCGGCAAGGACCTGACCTACTTTGACCAGGAGAAGAACGAGCACTATGTCCCCTACGTCATCGAGCCCTCCCTGGGCGTGGAGCGGATGCTCCTGGCTTTCCTGTGCAACGCCTACGACGAGGAGGTGGTGGATGCCGAAAAGAACGACGTGCGCACCGTCCTGCACCTCCACCCCGCCCTGGCCCCCTTCAAGGCGGCGATCCTCCCCCTCTCCAAGAAGCTGGCCGGGCCCGCCCAGGAGCTCTACGATGAGCTGCGCAAGGAGTTCATGGTGGACTATGACGACGCCGGGTCCATCGGCAAGCGCTACCGCAGGCAGGACGAGATCGGCACCCCCTTCTGCATCACCCTGGACTTCCAGACCGTGGGCAGCGAGACCGAGGAGGCCGACCACTGCGTCACCATCCGCAACCGGGACACCATGGACCAGGTCCGGATGCCCATCGATCAGGTGAAGGAGTATATCCGCGCCAAGCTGGCGTTTTAAGCGCATCCGGTCCCAGGATAAAACCAGGGCGGCAGGGATTTCCTGGCCGCCCTAGTTTTATGTGTGGAAAACCTGGTGGAAAATGTGGAAAGGCAAATTCTGGGCTCCGCCCTTCTGGGGACCCCTACGGGGAGTCCGCTGCCGCGGGGGCCTACTTTCTCCCCGTGGAGAAAGTAGCAAAGAGACGCC
>CANSQX010000128.1 GCA_947649225.1 uncultured Flavonifractor sp. | reverse complement strand
CATGGAGGGGAGGCAGAGCGGCCCTCTCTCCATGCGGACCGCTGCGGCGGGCCTCTGAACGCGAAAGCGGCCCCCTTTGCAAGCCGTTATCAAATGAGGGCGGCTGCCATCCGCCCTTACGGCGCGCCCGCTCCATCCCCCATGGGGTACCATGCAAACGCCCCCGCCGCTGCATGGGCAGAGACGGGGGCGTTTTGTTTGCTCTGGCACTGAGGGGGGCTACTTGGCGTACTCGATCACCTTGGTCTCCCGGATCATGTTGACCTTGATCTGCCCGGGGTACTCCAGCTCCTCCTCGATCTTCTTGGCGATCTCCCGGGCCAGCAGGACCATCTGGTCCTCGCTGATGACCTCGGGCTTAATCATGATGCGCACCTCGCGGCCGGCCTGGATGGCGAAGGACTTCTCCACCCCGTTGAAGGAGGAGGTAATCTCCTCCAGGGCCTCCAGCCGCTTGATATAGTTCTCCAGATTCTCACGCCGGGCGCCGGGGCGGGCGGCGGAGATGGCGTCGGCCGCCTGGACCAGGCAGGCCACCACCGTTTTGGGCTCCACGTCGTTGTGGTGGGCGTGGATGGCGTGGATGATGTTCTCGCTCTCCCGGTACTTCCGGGCCAGCTCCACGCCGATCTGCACATGGGAGCCCTCCACCTCGTGGTCGATGGACTTGCCCAGGTCGTGGAGCAGGCCGGCCCGCTTGGCCTCGGTGACGTTGGCGCCGATCTCGGCGGCCAGCAGCCCGGCCACATGGCTGACCTCGATGGAGTGGTTGAGCACGTTCTGGCCGTAGCTGGTGCGGTAGCGCATCCGGCCCAGCAGCTTGACCAGCTCGGGGTGCAGGCCGTGGACGTTGGTCTCGAAGACGGCCCGCTCGCCCTCGGCCTTGATGGTGGCGTCCACCTCCCGCTTGGCCTTCTCCACCATCTCCTCAATACGGGCGGGATGGATGCGGCCGTCCTGGATCAGCTTCTCCAGCGCGATGCGGGCGATCTCCCGGCGCACCGGGTCGAAGCAGGAGACCGTGATGGCCTCCGGCGTGTCGTCGATGATGAGATCCACCCCGGTCATGGTCTCCAGGGTGCGGATGTTGCGGCCCTCCCGGCCGATGATGCGGCCCTTCATCTCGTCGTTGGGCAGGGGCACCACGGACACCGTGGCCTCCGCCACGTGGTCGGCGGCGCAGCGCTGGATGGCCAGAGAGATAATCTCTCGGGCTTTGGTATCGGCTTCCTCCTTGAACTGGGCCTCGATCTCCCGGACCTTCATGGCCGACTCGTGGGTGACCTCGGCCTCCAGCTGGGCGATCAGGTAGTTCTTGGCCTCCTCAGAGGTAAAGCCGGAGATCCGCTCCAGCACCTCCATCTGGGTCCTCTTGACGGTGGCGACCTCCTCCCTGGCGTGATCCAAGTCAGCCAGCTTGTTCTGGAGGCTCTCCTCTTTCTTCTCGATGTTCTCGGTTTTGCGGTCCAGGTTCTCTTCCTTCTGCTGGAGCCGCCGCTCCTGCTTTTGCAGGTCGTTGCGGCGCTCCTTGACTTCCTTCTCGTATTCATTGCGGGCCTGGAGGATCTCCTCCTTGGCCTCCACCAACGCCTCGCGCTTTTTGCTCTCTGCGCTCTTGATGGCCTCGTTGATGATGCGCTTGGCTTCCTCCTCCGCGCTGGTGATCTCCTTCTCGGCGACCCTGCGGCGGTATTGATAGCCTATGACAAGCCCGATAAGCAGTGTTATCAGGGCTGCCACGATGGTTCCCCAGATAGGCATAAGTGATGAACACACCTCCGTCCTTTCTCATAAATCCGGCATAACGGCCGGTGTTTTTTACAAAAACAGTCCGGCCGCTCTGAACGGCTTGTCCAAGCCGTACAAAATTTGAAGAGGGAATCTGTAACCCTTCCGCCAAACGATACCGAATCTATTGTAAGGCCCCAGGGCTTTTCTGTCAAGATAATTCGCGCCCGACGCAAAAAAAGGCCCCGCCCTTCAGCGGGACCTGTGCGCGGCAGGCGGACGGCCGCTACCTCCCCAGCAGACCGGAGAGGGCGGCGGCAATCCGGACAATCACCGGGGCCAGCACAATGGCGGGCAGGTAGTTGGCTACCTTGATTTTGGCGAGCCCCATGAGGTTGACACCAATGGCGATGATAATGAGGGACCCGGCGCAGGTCATCTCGGCCACGGCGGCGGGGGTGAGGACGGGGGCCAGGAGCCCCGACAGGAGGACCAGCCCCCCCTCCAGCACCAGCACGGCGGCGGCGGCCAGGGCGACCCCCGCCCCCAGGCTGGCCGCCAGCATGGCGGAGGAGAACAGGTCCAGCATGGACTTGGTGTAGAGGAGCCGGTTGTCCCCGGAGATCCCGGCGTTCAGCGCCCCGTTGACCGTCATGGCCCCCACGCAGAAGAGGAGGGTGGCCGTCACGAAGCCCTCGGCTATCGAGACGCTCTCTCCCTTTTCCCGCCGGAAGCGGCGCTCCACCCGCTTGCCCAGGCGCTCCAGAGCCCCGTCGATATCCAGCAGGGTGCCGGTGATGGCCCCGCCCACCATGGCGGCGATGACCACCAGCACGTTCTCCCCGGCCAGGGCCCCGTCGATGCCGATGTAGGCGGTACACAGCCCCAGGCCGATCATCACCGCCGAAGTGACCCGCTCCGGAATGCCCTTCCGGAACAAAAGTCCAGCCAGGCTGCCCAGCAGCACGGTGGCCATATTGACCAGAACGCCCGCCATACTCATCGGTCCGCCCCCTGCGTGCGCTGTCCGTCTCTCTGTCTCAATGCAGGTTCCCTCTCTCTGTTTCAGGATATGCTTACGCCTCCGCCAGCCGCCGGATGGCCTCCTCCCGGGTGTCCACAAAGAAAATGTCCCGGCCGTGGTTGGACTCATAGATAAAATCCCGCAGCGGCTTGCTGGTATAGTGGGAATAGTCCCCCCAGATAGCGGCCTTGACGTGGTAGTTGATGAATTTTTGCAGAATCTCCCCGGCTAGGCCCGTGCTGAGGATGAAAAAATCCTCAGCAAACACCGCCTTGTCCAGGGCAATGCGGGACGCGCCCGTCTCATACTGGACGTTCATAGCCAGCTCCAGCGCCGGCCGGGGGTCCGTGATCAGACCCTCCGGTCCGGAGATCACGGCGATCTCCACTCCGTTCTCCGTCAGATGCTCCACCGTCATAGCGTCCCATCCTCCTTTCTTTCGTATTAAGTGGTTATTATACCACGAACGGGCGGATCTGGCAAGCGGGCTCCAGCCGTCCGTTCTGAGTCCTGCCTATTCCACCGGCAAATGGTGCTGCTTCAAAAAGGAGCGCTTATCCCAGTATCCGCGCTGAAACAGGATCTTCCCGCCGGTGATATGAAAAAATCCACAGCCGCGCAGCCCCAGCGGATCCTTCCACTCCAAAATCGCCCACTCCCCATCCTCAAACAGGTTCTCCACGATGGCCGTCATGTCTGCCGCGGCAAATTCCGCCGTAAACATGGCCCGGATCGCCTCCGCCCCGGCCACCGGCTCATTGGCCACCTGGTGATTGACCGCGTGGTCGTGGTACAGGCGCGCAATCCCCTCGGCGTCATGGCGGTTAAAGGCGTCTACCCACTGACGGACTACCTCTTTCGGACTCTGCATCGCTCACGCTTCCCTTCTCTTTTTCTCAGTTCCGCCGGCCTGGCCGGCCGCTGCGCCGGGTCCGGGCCTCAGTAGCCGTTCACCAGCGCATCTAAAACCTGGGCGGCCACGTCCCCTGCGGCGTCCGCGCCGCTGCCCCCGTTTTCCACCAGGACCACGAAGGCATAGGGGGTGTCCGCCCCCCGGAGAAACCCGGCGAACCAGGCGTGGGGGGCCTGACCGCCCCCCACCTCGGCGGTGCCCGACTTGGCGCACAGGTCCATGTTGGGGAACCGCCCGGCCCCGTAGGTCTCCGTCACATTGCGGGCCATCATGGCGGCCAGGACTTCGGCGGTGTCCGACCGGATCAGACGGCCGGTTTTGGCCGTCCGCTCCGGCAGGCCGGGGAGCCCCAGGGCGTTTTCCGTCCGGAGCACCAGCCGGGGGACTGCCGCCCGGCCCCCGTTGGCCACCGCCCCCATGTAGACCATCAGGGCGCAGGGGTTGACCAGATCGGTGTGCTGGCCCACTCCGGCCCAGCCCAATTCTCCCGCAGAGGCCCCGGCCAGATCCACCCGCCCCGGGGCGGTGCGCAGTCCGCTGACCCGGTAGGATGCGGTGAGGCCCGCCCGGTCCGCGTACTCCTCCAGCACTTCGCCCCCCAGCCCCGCGGCCAGCTGGGCAAATACCCCGTTGCAGGAGCAGGCCAGGGCCCCGCCGGTATCCAGCTCCCCGTGGGCCCGGGGGCAAGTGATGGTCTCGCCCCCCACCTGGGTGGAGCCGGTGCAGGTGAAGGTGCGGTCCTGGAGATCGGGGATCTGTTCCAGGGCGGCGGCCAGGGTGACGGTCTTGAACACCGACCCGGGCACGAAGGTCCCCGACAGCAGGCGGTTCACATAGACCCCGTCCCAGGCGCCGTCCCCCTCCTGGATATCCGGCGGGTCCAGGGGGTCGAAGGCGGGGGCGGAGACCATGCACAGGATCTCTCCTGTCCGGTAGTTATAGACCCCCACGGCCCCCTTCCGGCCGTTCAGGGCTTGATAGGCGATGTAGTTGTACCGGGCATCCAGGGTGAGGCAGAGGTCCCGGCCCGCCCCGCCGGGGGGATTGGCCCCGGTCAGCAGATTGTAGCCTGAGAGCCGGTCTCCGAAGGCCGTCAGGGCCCCGGTGCCGATGTTCCCCGCCGCATCCCCCACCGCGTGGAGGGTGGCCTTCCGGACTGTGGCGCCCTCGTAATAGGCCCGGCTGCCGTCCTCCGCCACCCAGGAGAGCACGTCCCCGTCCCGGTCCAGGACCCGGCCCACGGAGAGCTCCCCCCGGCTGTTGTACAGGTGGCGGTTGGCCGGGTAGGAGACCCACCGCCCGCCGTTCATCAGAAAGCGGAAACAGAAGATCCACAGCCCCAGCACCAGTGCCAGGACCAGCAGCAGGCAGACAGCCGCCCGTTTTTCAATGCTCCGCATGGGACTCCTCCTCTCCGGGCCCTGGGGCGGGCCGCCGGGCCAGGGCCGCGTTCTCCCGCTCCTCCCGGCGGCTGGGCAGGCGGATGGCGATGCTGGCGCCGGGCCGGGTATCGGTGGCCTTCAGGAAGGCCAGCAGCCCCCAGGCGCACAGCATGGACGACCCCCCGTTGGACACAAAGGGGAAGGTCACCCCGGTGAGGGGCAGCAGATCCACCGCGCCGAAGACGTTCAGGCCGGTCTGCACCACCAAAAGCGAGGTGGCGGCGCAGGCGGCGATGGTGTAGAAGCTGGACCGGCCCGCCCGGCAGGCCCGGACCGCGAAGACCGCCAGGGTGACGATACACAGAACGGCCAGCACCGCGATCACCAGCCCCCACTCCTCGCAGAGCATCCCGAAGACCAGGTCGGTGTCGGCGGCGGCCACCCGGTGGAGCCAGCCCTCCCCCGGCCCCACGCCAATGAGGCCGCCGGAGGCCGCCGCCGACATGGCCCGCACCTGCTGGTAGCCCCCGGCGGAGGCCTGCTCCCAGGCGTGGCCCCAGACGGCGAACCGCCGCAGAATATAGGGCTTGATGGACAAAATCACAAGCACGCCGAAGACCGCCGCGCCGGTGATGAGGGCCAAAGCGGCAAAATCCCCGGAGCGCAGGTAG
Organism: uncultured Flavonifractor sp.; assembly: GCA_947649225.1. Lineage (GTDB taxonomy): Bacteria > Bacillota > Clostridia > Oscillospirales > Oscillospiraceae > HGM12998. The sequence goes on along the minus strand of CANSQX010000128.1, from coordinate 268 downwards.
GCGATCACCAGGAAGGTGGCGAAGAAGACGGCGGCGGTGCCGAAATCGCTCATCAGGGCCAGACAGCCCATGCACACGCCGGTGAGGAGGATAAACAGCCCCAAATTCCGCCGCCGGAACAGGCGGTCCAGGGTGGCCGCCCCGGCGAAGATATAGCAGATCTTGGCCAGCTCCGAGGGCTGGAGGGAGACCCCGCCGATCTGGATCCAGTTGGCGGCCCCGTATTTGACCTGACCCAGCACCAGGGAGATCCCGCACAGCCCCATGG
>CANSQX010000127.1 GCA_947649225.1 uncultured Flavonifractor sp. | reverse complement strand
TTTGTTATGCTCTGGACGGTGATCTTGTTGTTGTCCTTATGCGGGGTAGCCCTTGGTCGCCGCGTCGAAGTCCCGTTCCGTGCGCAGGGTCCGCTCCAGCTCGTAGACCCGGCCCAGGGCGGCGGAGAGCGCCTCTGTCTGGGCCCGGTATTCGGCCTGCATGGTCCGGTACTTCCTCTTGGCGGTCAGGAGCCGGACCGCCCACCCCTTCCACAGCGACCGGTCGTCCCGGACGTCGTCCCGCAGCTTCTGCACCGCCAGCCAGTAGTTGAGGAAGGCGGCATATTGCAGCGCCTCCGGCGCGACGGCCGGCTTCTTGACCTGCCAGAAGTAATACGGGCACCGGATCCGCCGGACCTCCCGGCTCTGAGGCTCCAGGGCGTTCAGGCACAGGAAGAGGAAGGTGACGTCGTAGCTCAGGACAAACCGGCCCAAACAGCCGTAATCCCGGCTCAGCTGATCGCAGAGCGCGCAGTAGTAGCCGGAATAGCGGCTGATGTCCTTTAGCTTCAGCTCCCAGCGGTTGGGACAAATATATCCAAACATGCGCGCGCTCCCTACTGCCTGCTTTTGATTGATTTTACAGGATTCCGCGGCATTTGTCAAACGGCAGCCGGTTTTCGCCCGCCTCCGTTTCGTGTTGATACATCCGCCGCGCTCATCGCAGCTTGAAACGGGACGCCGGCTGTGCTATGATACGCGTGGTTCATGAAACATTGTTTTGAGGAGGGACACTGCCATGAGGAAGCTGATTGCATACTGTGGGCTGGACTGTGAAACCTGCGACGCGTATCTTGCCACCATGCACGACGACCAGCCGCTGCGTGAGAAGACCGCAAAGCTCTGGGCCGAGCTCAACCATGCGCCCATTCTGCCGGAACATATCATCTGTGAAGGCTGCCGTATGGACGGAAGGAAAACGGTATACTGTGAGAGCCTCTGCGAGATTCGCCAGTGTGCGATGAAAAAGGGTCTGGCCACATGCGGCGGCTGCCCCAGCCTGGAACAATGCCCGGCGGTTGGAGCGATTCTCGCTCATGACCCCGGCGCGCTCAAGAATCTGAGGGAATAGCCCGCGCCGTCCGGCGCGCCCGGCCCAACTGGCGCTTGCGCTTTGTCCCGGTCTACGGTATAATAAGGTCATATTTGTCCGCATAAAGTGGCCAAAAGGATACCAATACAGAGAGAAGGACGAGAGATGGACGCAATTTCAGGCATTATCACCGCCATAGACGACTTCATCTGGGGCATTCCCATGATCGTGCTGCTGTTCGGCACCCACCTGTTTATGACGGTCCGCACCGGCGTGATTCAGCGCAAGACCTTTACCGGCGTCCGGCTGTCGGTGATTCGGGATCCGGACTCCCCCGGCGACGTGAGCCAGTTTCAGGCCCTGACCACCGCCCTGGCCTCCACCATCGGCACGGGCAACATCATCGGCGTGGGCACCGCTATCTTTCTGGGCGGCCCCGGGGCGGTGCTGTGGTGCTGGCTCACCGGCGTGTTCGGCATCGCCACCAAGTACTCCGAGTCCCTGATCGCCGTAAAATACCGGGTGCAGACCCCAGACGGCCGGATGCAGGGCGGGGCCATGTACGCCCTGGAGCGGGGACTGAATCTCAAGTGGCTGGGGGTACTGTTCGCCGTCTTCGCGGTGATCGCCTCCTTCGGCATCGGCTGCGGCACCCAGATCAACGCCATCGCCGAGGTGATCGAGAACAACCTGACCTTTGAGATCCCCCGGATTGCCATCGGCCTGGTGGGCGGGGCCCTCACCGCCGTGGTGATCATCGGCGGCATCAAGTCCATCGCCAGCGTCTGCGAGAAGCTGGTCCCCCTGATGGCGGTCTTTTACGTGGCGGGCTGTATCGCCATTCTGTGCATCAACGCCGACTTCCTGGGCCAGGCCCTTGCGGCCATTGTGAAGCTGGCCTTCACCCCCGGCGCGGTAGCCGGCGGCCTGGTGGGCCAGGGCATTATGATGGCCGCCCGCTTCGGCGTGGCCCGGGGCCTCTTCTCCAACGAGTCGGGCATGGGCTCGGCCCCTCTGGTGGCCTCGGCCGCCCAGACCCGCAACCCGGTGCGCCAGGCCCTGGTCTCGGCCACCGGCACCTTCTGGGACACCGTGGTGGTGTGCGCCATGACCGGCCTGGTGCTGGTGTCCACCATCATGAAAAATCCCGCCGTCAACATGGACTCCATCGCCAACGGCGGCCAGCTCACCACCGCCGCCTTCAGCCAGATCCCGGTCCTGGGCCCCGTCATCCTGGTGGTGGGCATCATCACCTTCGCCTGGTCCACCATCCTGGGCTGGTCCTACTACGGCGAGCGGTGCGCCCAGTACCTGTGGGGCCGCAAATCCATCCTGCCCTATAAGATTATTTTCGTGCTGGTGACGGTGGTGGGCCCCGTGCTGGCCCTGGACCTGGTGTGGACCATCGCCGATATCCTCAACGCCTTGATGGCCATTCCCAACCTGGTGGCGGTGCTCCTCCTGTCGGGGGTCATCGCCAAGGAGACCAAATACTATCTCAGCCACCTGGACGAGATCGACAAGACCAAGATCCCTGTGGTGGATCGCTGAGCGAGGCGCAAATAAGCGGCAGAAGGTTTGTCATGGCGGCGGCTGGAAAAGCGATAGCGTTCTTTTGACGCTTCAAGTACGCTGACAGTATGTTCAAAAAGCCGCCGGCTGGAAAATTTCCAGCCGGCGGCTTTCATCGTTCGTTCACACGTCCGCAGCCTTATTTAATGAACAAGGTCGCCAGAGGCATACCAAGGAATGCGCTGACCACAAAACACGCGACGACGAAAATCAGGTTATACTTTAAGGTCGCTTTCATGGTCAGATGTCCGGGGCCAAAGAACAGCGGGGACGGAACGGCCGCAGAAGGCGTAATGGACGCCATACCGGACGCGACGGCGATGACAACCGCAAAGGCGCCCAGGCTGTAGCTGGAACCGGCCAGCAGTACCATACCGATGCTGAAGAACAGGGTCTGTGTCACGGTATTGGAGAGGAAGTTTGTCATGAGAATGGCCAGCAGGATCAGCACAACGATCACCGCGCCGGTGGGCAGAGAGCCGATGGTCGGCTGAAGGATATTGCCCAGCCACACATTGATGCCGGTCGCTTCAGAGGTCAGAGGAACGGCGAAGCAGGACACGACGCCCGCAAAGACGATGGGAGGCCAGGGAACCTTCTTGAAGGCCTCGGGCACGTTCAGAACCGGCTTGCCGTCCGCGCGGAGGAGCGCCAGCGCGACCACGCCAAAGATAGCCGGAACCGCCACGCCGAGCTGATTGAGGTATCCGAGCACCGGGCCTGTTTTCACCATCTGCGGCACAACCACGAAGATCAGGACAATGATAAAGACAGCCGACGCAATTTTTCCGTCCCTCTTCAGCGGCGGATTTTCCGCTTTGATCTTCTCAATGTCATAGTTCTTGAACGCACTCGTATCCGGATTCCAGATGCGGACGACGAGCATCATAATCACAAAGATGATCGCCGCGTAGATGGCGCCATAGGCCAGCCACTGGGCATATGTAATGGTAATGCCATAGGGCTCTGCCAAACCCATGAGGATGTTCGGCAGCGCATGGGCAATCGGGGAGCAGATGGAGAGCAGGCAGTTGCCCCACAGCGTCCCCATGAAGATGCAGGTGTAGAACGGGTCGCCCTTCTTCAAGCCGATGCTCTTGCAGAGAACCTCTGCAATTCCGATGTAGATGATGGCCAGGGAGAGGTTGTCCACGAAGAAGCCGATGATAATGTTGGAAGCAAAGAACATGGCCATAAACGCCATCGGCCGTCCCTGAACAAATTTGCGGCTGATGAACCACATGGCGATTTTGTTGATCACGCCGGTCTCTGTCAGACATACGTTCAAGAGCATGTACGTCATAACGGTGATGACGACGAAATGGCCCATGGACCCGGCCCAAACCTGGTTGGGCGTCATGGCTGTGGTGCATACCAGCAGCGCCAGCGACAGGAGCGACGTCCAATGTGTGTTGACCGTCAGCCACAGGTAGAGAACCGGTACAAGGATGGCCACAACACGGACGCCGATCGCGGTCAAACCATTGCTGGCCGGAAGGGCTACTGCGATTATGATGCCGATGACCAGCGCGATGAGGCAATGGATGTACATCATTTTTGTCTGCTTTGCCATTTTCTTTTCCCCCTCTTATATGTTTAGATCCCCGCGGGACCTAGGTGACAGTGTCAGATCCCGAATCGCTCCTTGATTTCCTGGATGAGCTGGCTTTCCGCCGGGACGGTAAGGGCGGCGGGCTGGTCCTCCGGGAAGCGGATGGAGGCGCCTCAGCGGTCACAGAACTTGGCGCCGCGCATCCGGCTGCCCCGGACATACCGGAAAACCGGGTCCCCGCCGGTGGGCCTGAATGCAGCACGGCAGTTGGCGAGGCGATCCGGCTTGCCGCCGGGCTTGATGGTCTCCGGCAGGTTCTCTCTGCGGGCCGCCATAATCGCATCCCTTTTTTCGATTCCTTCTCTGTCATGTAGCTTTACAGTGGGTACACTATATCATGCTTCCGCCCCGGGCACAAAGTGGAATCAAGAATCACAGTTATTCCGATTCAAGTCTTGCGCCAGGAGACAGCTTTCGATATAATAAAACAGAGTATACTCAAAATGGCGCGGAGAGGAGCGGGGCGCAATGCAGGACATTCGCCTGTACAACCTCCAGCTGCTGGATCTGGAGCTCTTTCTGGCGGTGGCCGAGTCCGGGAGCTTTACCCGGGCCGGGGAGCAGATGTTCATGACGCAGTCCTGGGTCAGCAAGCGCATCAGCCTGATGGAGCGGGAGCTGGACCTGAACCTGTTTACCCGCAACAAGCGGGAGGTCATTCTGACCCCCGCCGGGCGGGTGCTGGAAAACCGGCTGCGCCGGATCTACAGCGAGATTGGCAGCGCCATTCAGGACGCCCACATCGCCCAGACGGGGGTTTCCGGCGTGTTCCGGCTGGGCTTTCTGATCTGGGGGACCATCGTGTTCCAGCGGGAGCTGGAGGCCTTTATCGAGGAAAATCCCCAGGTTGCGGTGGAGGTCTACCGCCACCAGTTTATGGAGCTGCGCGCCCGGCTGTACAGCGGACAGCTGGATCTCATCTTCACCATCTCCTATGACTGCGCGCAGTTTCAAAACAGCGGCTATCAGATGCTGAACATCCGGCCGGTACCCCTGATGGCCTATATGCACAAAAAGCACCATCTGGCCGGGCGGACCGAGCTGGAGGTGGAGGACCTCCAGGGCGAGGCCCTGCTGATGGTGGATGAGAAGGCCTCGCCCGGCTTCTGCGGCTATGTCCGCCAGCTCTTCCTGGCCCACAACGTCCGCCCGATGGTGGCCCACTACGCCCACGACGGCGAGGCCCATATCGCCAGCGTCCTCCTGAACCGCGGGATCCTTCTGGCCAGCCAGTACCTGCTGGTCAACGCCTGGGAGGATATTGCCCGGGTGCCCATCCGGGGGGCGGACCTCTACGTCACCGCCGTGTGGAAGACTCAAAATTCCAATCCGGTGCTGAAAAAATTCCTGGACTGCATCTCCGGCAGCCCGGCCCCTCCTCCGCCGGAGGGCTGAGCGCAAAAACATGCCCGCCGCTTTTTCAGCGGCGGGCATGTTTTTGTAACTGTTGCATTTAGAAATACTTCTGGACGCCCTCGGTGGCCAGGGAGGCGTCGGCGCTGATGGTGACCGTAAACTTGATGCCGTTGGCATCGCCGAAGTGGTTCAGCCAGTCCAGGAAGGTCTCCACGCTGTGGTCGGTGGGGTCCACCTTCACGATCTTGGTCAGGCTGTCGATGAAAATGTGGGTAATATCGTAATTTCCCGCGTACAGGCCGCTGATAAAGCCCTTCAGGAAATCAAAATTGTTCATATCATAGTGGCTGGACTCGATCAGGCGAATCTTGGAATGGATGTCATAGGTCAGCTTGTTGCCCCGCTCGATGCAGACAACGTTGCCGTTCTCGCTGTGGACGGCGGCGTTAATGAGTTCGATCATCTGCTTGGTCTTGCCGGTGCCCTTGACGCCCATGATCACTCTCACCATAGTT
>CANSQX010000126.1 GCA_947649225.1 uncultured Flavonifractor sp. | reverse complement strand
TAACAAACCCTTACTGTTTGGTGACATTTTTGTACCAAAAGCGCCGGCGGACTCCCCGCTTGGGGGCGTCCGCCGGAGTGCCGGTATCGCTACTCTTCCTCGCCGTGCCGCTTTTCGGGCGGGACGATGGGGCTGTCATCCTCGAAGGCGTCCAGGTAGTCCTCGTCCTGGAGAACGGGCTTGCGGCGGCGGGCGATGGCGGTAATGGTGGGATAGAGCACAATGGCCACCAGGCCCCCTGAGAAGCCGTTGTTGTAGAGGTTCATCCCCTCCACCGGGGTGCCCGCATGGAGCACCACCGAGGAGTGGAGAAAGCCGGCCAGAAGGCCGAAGGGCCAGCCGAAGTACCCCGAGATCGGGGCCAGGGTGGTACAGAAGAGTACCGCCAGCTGCACTGCGCTGTCGTTGATGCTCCAGGACATCACCATGCTGCCCAGAAATACCCCGGCCATCACCGGGACGATGTTGAACGCATGCTTGCCGAAGGCCGAGAAGCCCATGATGGTGAAGATCCCACCCAGAGTGGGGCCGTTCAGGTCCCCGCCGCTGAGCAGAATGGCCGCCATACCGATCAGACCGTTGATGCCGGTGTTAATCAGCACCGGCGCGGCGCCGAACATACGCAGGAAGTCACTGGGGGCCCGGCCGGAGGTCTTCAAAAGGCGGCGGTAGCCCGCCCAGGCCGCCCAGGCCGGCCGGCCGGCAAAGAAGAGCCCGGACAGAATCAGCACGGCGCAGAAGCCGCCCAGGAAGAGGCCGAAAGGCAGGTTGTAGCCGGTGGCCCAGTAGTGGGCCACCGTGGGCTCGGCCCCCAGGGAACTCATGACCGGAACCAGCATCATGGCCATCAGCCCGCAGGCAAAGCCCATGTTGTACAGGTTCATGCCGTTTTGGATCTTGTATGTATAGGTAGACAGCGGCGGCAGAATAAAGCCGATGAGCATCCCCACCGCCAGTCCCAGCAGCGGCGTGCCCCAGCCGTTGTCCAGCGCCACATAGCTGACCACCGGGGACAGGGAGGTAGCCAGCAGGGCGATGGAGGCATAGGGTCCGAAGGGCTCCCGCCGGACCAGCTTGGCATAGAGCAGGGTGCCCAGGATGATGGGCCAGATGTTGAGCAGGTTCTTGCCGAACAGGGAAAAGCCGGCCATCAGGCCAATCTCCACCGCCGTGTAACCGTTGATGGGGTCCTTGGCCAGCCAGAGAATCAACACGCTGACCAAGGTCACCAGGGCCGCGTTGATCAGCGCCGCCCCCGGACCCGCCAGGCTCACATAGTCCGTGATCAGCGAGTCCTCCGTGGTCATAATCGTCCAGAGTCCAGGCAGGATGTTCCGTGGATGGTCCAGTACAAAGCCCAGCGCCGCCAGCGCGGCGGCAAAGCCGATCAGCACCGGATAGGTCCGTTGATACCGCATCACATGGCTCCGTTCCATGAGCGCCCTCCCTATGATGTTCTATCGATCCGCCGCCTCAAAAAACGCCCGGGTTTGCTGGACGTTTTGCATGACCTCGGCCCGGAGGGCCTCCAGCGTGGGGAATTTCCGCTCCCCCCGCAGGCGGCGGTAGAACTCCATCCGGATCCGCTGTCCGTACAGATTGCCGTCAAAATCCAGGATAAAACCCTCCACCGTCACCGCGTCCCCGTCGTCCACCGTGGGGCGCACCCCCACATTGGTCACCGCCGGGCGGCTCTCGCCGTTCTCAAAGTAGACTTTGGTGACATACACCCCATGGGCAGGGATGAGCACGCCGGGGGCAAAGCGGAGGTTGACCGTGGGAAAGCCCAGCACCGAGCCCAGCCGCTTGCCGTGGGCCACGGTGTCGCTGAGGGTATGGGGATGGCCTAAAAACTGGTTGGCCCGCTCCAGCTCCCCCTGGGCCACCAGGCTGCGGATATAGCTGGAGGACACCGTAATCTGGTCCCGGACCACCGCCGGGATGATGTCGCACCCCAGGCCCAGCTCCGCGCATTTGGCCCGCAGCCGGTCAGGGTTGCCCTCTCCCTTGTAGCCAAAGTGGAAATCATGGCCTGCCACCAGATGGACCGCCCCCAACTCCTCCGCCAGGTAGCCGGTGATAAACTCCTCCCAGCCCATGCGCATCATGCGCTCGTCAAACCGGGCCACAATCACGTCCTGGATGCCGTAATAGCGGCGCATCAGCTCTGCCCGGTCGCCGGGGGCGCTGAGGAGGGGAACAGGGGCCTTCAGAATCAGGTTCTCCGGGTGGGGGTCGAAGGTCACAACCGCAGGGACCGCCCCCACCGCGGCCGCCTCTTCCGCCACCCGGCGCAGGAGTGCGCCGTGACCCAGATGCACCCCGTCGAAAAATCCCAGGGCAATCACACGCTTTGTCTGTTCCATATGCGTTCAAACCTCAAAAAAGCTCTTGATTGCGGTCAGAAGGCCGCCCCCGGCCCGGCCCAGGGCCAGGAATGCGCCTCCGCCGCCGTAGACCCGGTACTCCCCATCCGGGAGCCCGGGGCTGGACGCCGCCCCGCCATTGCGGATCCGCCGCTCCCCCTCCGGCGGGAGGGCGACGGCCGGGCGGTCCTGAAAGCAGGTGTCCACCGGCAGCAGCAGGGCGGCCGGATCAGCGGCCTGGACGGCCTCCTCCAGCCCATGGGCCGCCGCTGAGGAAAAGCCGCAGGCCCACGTGCGCCGCAGGGCGCTCATGCATCCCCCGCAGCCCAACGCCTGCCCGATGTCGTGGCAGAGGGTGCGCACATAGGTGCCCTTGGAGCACGTGATCCGCAGGAAAACGTCGCCCGCCTCCTGGCTCAGGCCCTCGGCCCGGGCCTCCTCCAAAGGAAGAAGCGCCAGGGCCCGGATGGTCACCGGGCGGGGCGGGCGCTCCACCTCCACCCCCTTGCGGGCCAGCTCATAGAGCTTCTTCCCGTCCCGCTTGATGGCTGAGTACATGGGGGGAATCTGAAGGATGTCCCCCCGGAAAGCGGCCAGGGCCGCCTCCAGCTCCGCCCGGCCGGTCCGGACGGGGCGGGTCTCCAGAACCTCCCCGGTCACGTCCTGGGTGTTGGTGATCACCCCCAGCCGGAGCCCAGCCACATAGGTCTTGTCGGAAACCGCTGCAAACTCCACCGCCCGGGTGGCCCGGCCCACAAAGACGGGCAGCACGCCTGTGGCCATGGGGTCCAGGGTCCCCGCGTGGCCGATGCGCCGCTCCCGGAAGACCCCCCGCAGCTTGGCGCATATATCCATGCTGGTCCAGCCGGTGGGCTTGTCGATGATGATGATTCCATTGGGCATATTCATTCTCCCCGTGCGCCAAGCTTCGGCGCCTTTGCGCCGTACAAGCGTTTTGCCACAGGCAAAACCTTGTGTTTGGCCGGAATTCACTTCCGGTCAAACCAATTCAAATGCGGGGTCCCCGCGCAATCAGCGATTGCGTGGGGTGCCTTCTCTTTCGTGAAAAGACAAGGGTCCTGTGGGTCAGAAAAGGCAAAAAACTCTATTTCTGCTCTACTGCCCGGATGGCCTCCAGAATGGCCGCCTTGGCCTCCTCTATGGTCCCCGGAACGGTACAGCCTGCGGCGGCGGCGTGGCCGCCGCCCCCCAGACAGGCGCAGACTTTGGTGGCGTTGAGCCCCCCTACCGTCCGGACAGACAGCTTGCACCCGCCGTCCCGCAGCTCCCGGATGGTGACGGAGCTCTCCACTCCCTCCACCTGGCCCACAAAGGCGGCGATATCGTCGGCGTCCTCCTCCGTGGCCCCCAGCTCGGCCATGCGGGCCAGAGAGACGGAGGCAATGGCCAGCTTCCCACCGTTGTGGAGCTCCATGCCCGCGATGATGCCGCTCTCCAGCTGGAGCCGCCGGAGGCTCTTGGTCCGAAAATGGCGCTTGTTCACCGCCTGGTAGTCGATACCGGTCTCCATCAGGGCGGCGGCGGTCCGGTGGGACGCCGGGCTGGTATTGCCGTACATGAAGCAGCCCGTATCGGTGGCCACCGCCACGTACAGGGGCAGGGCGATGTCTGCCGTCACAGGGCCCAGGGCCTGGGCGATCTCAAAGACGATCTCGCCGCAGGCCGCCCGTGCGGCGTCCACGCAGCTCTCCCGGGCGAAGCCCTCATAGGAGGGGTGGTGATCGATCGCCAGATCGATGCCCCGGGCCAGCCAGCGCTCCTCCACCTGGGGGAAGAGGCCCCGGCCCGCGATGTCCACCGACACCACGAAGGCGGGCTCCGCCCCCTCTGGGGCGATCAGGCCCTCCAGGTAGGGGGTGAACAGGGCGGTGGTATCCGGATTGTACAGCACCCAGGCCCGCTTACCCAGGGCCCGCAGCGCCCGGCACAACCCCGCCGCACAGCCTACAGTGTCCCCGTCGGGCCGCCGGTGGGTCAGAATCAAAACGTCATTTTGGGCCCGCAGCAGAGCCGCCGTCTCCTGGATTGTCACGGCTTCTCCCCCTCCCCTCGCTCAATGTCCCGCAGGACCTCCAGAATATGGGCCCCCTTGTCGATGGAGTCGTCCCGCTCAAACACCAGCTCCGGCGTGTAGCGCAGGGACAGGGCCCGGCCCAGCTCCCGCCGCAGGTAGCCCCCGGCGGACTTCAGGCCCTGGACCACCTCGCCCACGTCCCCCCGGTCCAGCACCGAGACATAGACCTTGGCATAGCGCAGGTCGGCGGTGGTGTCCACTGCGGTGATGGACACCAGCCCCCGGACCCGGGGATCCTTAAGGGTACGGATCAGCGCGGACAGCTCCCGCTGAATTTCCTCATTGATGCGTCCAATGCGATTGCTTGCCATAAAGCTCCTTTCCGGGCTCACCGCTCCACGGTTAGACAGCTCTGTCCCCCGCCGAACAGCAGCCCCAGTGCGTCCATATTCAATTCCTTCAGCCGCAGCTTCTGCCAGCGGAGCTGGCCGGGCTCACCGCCCACCCGGACGCTCCACAGCTCGGCCCTCTCTCCGGGGGCGAGATTGTGCTCCAGGTAGTCCTGGAGCCGCCACAGGTCCTTCTCCGCCTGGGTGAGGCTCAGCTCATACTGGCAGGGCCGCATGGGGAAGCCCAGTTCGGCCACCGCGTCCCGGTAGTAGTAGTGCTCCTCTACCTTGAGCCCCTCCGTCAGCGTGAGGGACATGGGCCGCCCGCCCATCCTGATCTGGTGGGTCCGGTTCTCCTGGTAGTCGCACAGGGGAAGCGGCTTATCCGCAGCAATTAACAGAACCTGACTCATCTTCCAGCCTCCCTCTGTAAAAAGAGGGGCAGGCGAAGCCGCCCGCCCCTGTCGCTCAATTCTCGTTATAGCCAAACTCTCTGGACCGAAGCGTTTCCTTCCACCAGGCTTCTCGCTTTAGAATATAGCTATCATCCATCCGTGCGTTGTAATTTTCCAGGATAGAATATTGAAAGTTTTCCCTGATATAGTCGAAGCCCTCCTGATCCAGCAGTGTCTTCAGGCCCTCGTTGCCGCCATGGCCGCTGCGCACATAGCCGGACCAGCGCTGAAGGAGCATTCCGTATTGGGCTGTGGCAGAGCCCACATATAGCTTTCCCGTCCTGGTATCGGTGATGAGGTAGACCGCCTTCTGGTTTTGCAGGGCGGCGATCCAATCAGGGAGCTGCCGGTCCAGCACCGCCTGTAGCTGCCGATAGGACAGCCGGACGTTCTCATAGCCGGGAAAGCCGTTTCCGGTGTACTGGTCGTTCAGGATCTCCAGGACCTCCAACTCGTCCATTACCGACGCATAGATCCGGCCCATTCCTTTGTTGGTGTTGTGGTACTTGACCACCACGCGCCCAAAGTATTTTTGGAATTTCTCCACCTCGTCCGCGCTGTAGCCCACACCGCCCGTAACGGGCAGCTCCCGGGTAATCCTCTTGATGGTTGTCAGCAGCCAGATGTCCGCCCCAATTCGAAGGAAGCAGATCGCCGTCTGCCCCGCGTGGAAATACCGCCGCTCGTCATGCCACAAAAACCACTCCACATTGACCTTGTCGTGGTCCTCCTGGTAGAGCTCCAGCGGGTCCTCATACCCGTTGTAGATGTTAAATTTAATGCGCACATCGGGGAGCTCACTGGGACTGAACTGCAAAAGATCATTCAGCAGGATTTTCATGAAGCCGTCTCTCCAGTTATTCCTCAATCTGCTCCATCAAGAAGGCCTCGATCACATCGCCCTCCTTGATATCCTG
>CANSQX010000125.1 GCA_947649225.1 uncultured Flavonifractor sp. | reverse complement strand
TTCGGGAAAGAAAGGGGGGAAAGAAAGCCTGGGACGCCTCGCGTGCCCGGGCTTCTGCAATCTTGATGGCGCGGTGATGCGGCGGCGAAGCCGCCCGCGCTGATGGGTGACGCTCTGCCGCCAGTGCCTGCGCGGGCAGAAATGCAGCCCTGCGATTAGGCTGTGAGCACGCAGGAGGCCCTCAGTCAGCCGGACCCTCCTGCCCGCCGGGGCCCTCCCCCCCCGTCCAGCGGCCGGGGTTCGTCGGTTAGGCCCAGGAAATAATCGGCAGAAATTTGGAACTGCCGGCAAAGCTGGTAAAGCCGCTCCAGTGACGTCCCCGCCTTTCCGTTTGCCATATCACTAATCTGAGCCGTAGACAGGTGCAGGATCTCCGCCAGCTCCGCATAGGTCATCCCACTGCCCTGTATCAGCCTTTTGAGCCGCTCCGAAAATATTGTCCTGCTAAACATCCGGTTCCCCCTTGACAAGCTAGATAAAATCTAGTATTCTATTACTAGATTTTATCTAGCGTACGTGGCCTGTTGGGACATTACGGAACTGTATGCAGCTTTAACCTGGACCGCCGTCCGTATCTTCCGGTTCCAGCGGCCGGGGTTCGTCGATCAACCCCAAAAGATAATCCGCCGAGACATTATAATGACGGCACAGGCGTACCACATTGTCGAGCTTGGTGGTCTTTCGCCCCTTCTCAATTTCACAGATCTGGTTGGCAGACACACCCAACAGCTCCGCTAAAACCCGCTGAGGCTCGTTTCTGCTCTTGCGCAGAGCAAGGACACGAAACCCAAATACTGTACCAGTGAGCATAAAACCCCCTTGACCAATTATCTAAAAGATGATACTATTATATCATCTTTTAGTGAATTGAGGTATGAACATGACAGAACTCATTCGCGACCTTTATGACCTTATGGAAGACCGCTATGGGCAGGATTTGCTCCACCGTTCGGACTATCAGGCGTGTCAGGAGGTGCAGCGCAACCTCTTTGCCAAGCTCCAGGCCGCCCTTGGGGAGGAATTTTGCGAAAAAGTGAATGACATTACCACTGAAATGGCCCAGATGGAGCTGGAGACCGCCTTTACGTGGGGGCTTCGGCTGGGGCTTGCGCTGCCGGATCTGTGAGTCCCAGGCTGTCCAGGGCGGCCAGGGCCCGCTGGCTGAGGGCGGCGTTTTTATTGCGCTTGCCCTTGACCCGGTGGTCCAGGGGCGGGATGATGCCGAAATTGACGTTCATGGGCTGGAAATCGGTCACGCTCTCGCTGCTGATGTAGCGGGCCAGGGCCCCGATGGCGGTCTCCTGGGGGAAATCCACGGGAGGCAGACCCTGGATCCGCCGGGCCAGCTCCGCCGCCGCCAGAAAGCCCGAGGCGGTGGACTCTACATAGCCCTCCACGCCGGTGATCTGCCCGGCGAAGCAGAGGCGGGGCTCCTGCTTCACCCGGTAGTAGCGGTCCAGCAGGCGGGGGGACTCCAGGTAGGTATTGCGGTGCATGACCCCGTAGCGGACGAACTCGGCGTGTTTCAGGGCGGGAATCATGGAGAACACCCGCCGCTGCTCCGGCCATTTCAGGTGGGTCTGGAAGCCCACCAGGTTGTAGATGGAGCCCTCGGCGTTATCCCTGCGCAGCTGCACCACCGCATAGGGCTCCCGGCCGGTTCCGGGGTCCCACAGGCCCTTGGGCTTGAGGGGGCCGTAGCGCAGGGTATCCACCCCCCGGCGGGCCATGACCTCCACGGGCATACAGCCCTCGAAGACATGCTTGTCCTCAAAGCCGTGGACCTCGGCCTCCTGGGCGGTGCACAGGGCCTGCCAGAAGGCGGCGTACTCCTCCTCGGTGAGGGAGCAGTTGATATAGTCCGGGGTCCCCTTGTCGTAGCGGGAGGCGAACCAGGCCCGCTCCATATCCACGCTCTCGAAGGTGACCAGGGGGGCGGCGGCGTCGAAGAAGTTGAGGTAGCGGCTCTGGGGAAGAAGCCGGGCGATGGCCGCCGCCAGGGCGTCGGAGGTCAGGGGGCCGGTGGCGATCACCACGTTCCCGGCCGGCGGAATCTCCGTGACCTCTCCCTCGGTGACGGTAATCAGGGGGTGGGCGCGGATTTTTTCGGTGATGGCGGCCGAGAAGGCGCAACGATCCACGGCCAGGGCCCCGCCCGCCTCCACCCGGTGGGCGTCGGCGCAGGCCAGGATCAGGGAGCCCAGGCGGCGCAGCTCCTCCTTGAGGAGGCCCACCGCGTTCTCCAGCTGGTCGGAGCGCAGGGAGTTGGAGCAGACCAGCTCCCCGAAATCCGGGCTGTGGTGGGCGGGGGTCATTTTGGCCGGCTTCATCTCCCGCAGGTCCACCGGGATGCCGCGGCGGGCCAGCTGCCACGCGGCCTCGCTCCCCGCCAGGCCCGCGCCGATTACAATCACTGGTTCCATCGGTGCCTCTTTCTGCCCCCGGGCGGGGGCTTTTCCTTTGTCTTACGGGGTCTCCCGGGGAGACGGGGGTTCCCCCCGCGGGGGGCGCGCCTGCGCGGCGGGCGCCCCCTTTCTTTCGGGAAAGAAAGGGGGGAAAGAAAGCTCGGGACGCCTCGCGTGCCCGGGCTTCCGCTATTTGGGATGCCGCGGTGATGCGGCGGCGAAGCCGCCCGCGCTGATGGGTGACGCTCTGCTGTTCCTGCCTGCGTGATTGGACGTGCCGTCCTGGGATCAAAGTCTGAGCACGCAGGAGGTCTTCCGGTTGCCGGACTCCCTGCCCGCCGGGGCCCGGCCGGGGCTAGAACTGCCCGGCCTCCTCCGCCGGTTCCGGATGCAGCCGCTCAGGGCTGTCCGTCAGGCAGAGCAGATAGTCGGCGGAGATGTTGTAGTGCTCACAGATCAGGGCCAGCTTCGCATAGGTAGAAGCCCCCCGCCCATTCTCCATCTCACCGATCTGGTTGACCGATACACCCAGCAGGGCCGCCAAATCCTTTTGCTTCTCTCCGGCCTTTTTCCTCAGCTCACGCAAACGCATTCCAAACAATTTATTTTGGTACACGAAAACACCTCTTGACAATCCCAATGAAACTGTGTATAATTCAAAATGCAAAGTTTTATTGGGGTGTTGGTATGGATTCTTTCTTATACGATCTCTTTAGCTGGACAGAGGATCGCTGTGGGTCGGAGCTGGCGGGGAGCGCGGAATATCGCGCCTGCGCGGAGCGCCTGGAGCGGCACTGCGCACGGGTGCGCTCCGCCATGGGCGAGGACTTCTGCGGCGGGCTGGAGGACTGCGTCTATGAGTCCGCCCGGCTGGAGCAGCTGGCGGCGTTTGCCTGGGGGCTCCGGCTGGGACTGGATCTGCACACGCTGTAAAAAGCGGCCTCTACTCCTCTGTTTTTGCGGCTGGCTTGGCGGGTTTTGTGGATTTGGCGGTGGTCTTCTTGGCGGCTGGCTTTTTGGCCGCCGCTTTTTTTGTGGTTCCAGCCTTTTTGGCCGCCGTTTTGGCGGAGGCGGACGCCTTGGAGGCGGCGGATTTTTTGGCCGCCGGCTTCTCCTCCTCCGGCGGCGCGCCCTCGGCGGGGGTCTCGGCGGACGGCTTCTTGCGATAGCCCCGCTGGTCCTCGGGCAGGAAGTTGGGGCAGGCCTCGTTGATGCAGAAGGGCTTCTTAAAGCCCCGGCCCGACTTCTTGAACAGGGTGTGCCCACATTCCGGGCAAAGGTCGCTCACCGGCACGTCCCAGGTCATGAAGCCGCACTTCCGGCTCTCGTCCTTATTGGTATTATTCTCACAGCCATAGTAGGCATAACCGCGTTTCGAGGTCTTTTTGAGAATTTTTCCTCCACATTTCGGACATTTTCCAGGCATTTCTACCACGATAGGCTGGGTATGGGGGCAGTCGGGCCAGCCGGGGCAGGCCAGGAACCGGCCGAACCGCCCTGATTTGAAGACCAGATTCCGCCCGCACAGGGGACAGATCACATCGGAGACCTCGTCGGGGACCTTGATGCGCTCCCCGTCCAGGTCCTGCTCGGCCTTTTGGAGCTCCTTCTCAAAGCCGCCGTAAAAGCCGTCCAGGACGGTTTTCCAGTTCTCCTTGCCCTCCTCCACCTGGTCCAGCCGCTCCTCCATGTGGGCGGTGAAGGCGGTATCCACGATATCGGGGAATTTGTCCTTCATCAGGCCGTTGACCACCTCCCCCAGGGGAGTGGTGCGCAGGGACTTGCCCTCCTTGACCACATACTCCCGGCTCAGGATGGTGGAGATGGTGGGGGCGTAGGTGGAGGGGCGGCCGATGCCCTTCTCCTCCAGAGCCTTGATGAGGGTGGCCTCGGTATAGCGGGCGGGGGGCTGGGTGAAGTGCTGCTGCGGGTCGGTCCCCTTCAGGGTCAGGGGCTCCCCCTCCTTCAGATCGGGCAGGGGGGACTGGGGGGCCTCCTCGTCCTCGTCCTTCCCCTCCACGTAGACGGCGGTATATCCGGCGAATTTCAGGGAGGAGTGGGTGGCCCGGAAGGTGTATCCGGCGCTCTCCACGTCGATGGACACGCCGTCGTAGACCGCCGGGGCCATCTGGCAGGCCAGAAAGCGGCTCCAGATCAGCTTGTAGAGCCGGTACTGCTCAGCGGTCAGGTCCTTTTTGATCTCGTCGGGGATCAGGCGCACGTCGGAGGGCCGGATGGCCTCGTGGGCGTCCTGGGCCCCCGATTTTGTCTTGAAGACCCGGGGCTTTCCGGGGTAGTAGTCCTTGCCGTAGCGGTCCAGGATGAGCGCCCTGGCGGCCGCCGTGGCCTCGTCCGACAGGCGGAGGGAGTCGGTACGCATATAGGTGATGAGACCCACGGTACCCTCTCCGGCGATGTCCACGCCCTCGTAAAGCTGCTGGGCGATGGACATGGTGCGGCGGGGGGTCATGTTCAGCTTGCGGCTGGCCTCCTGCTGGAGGGTGGAGGTGATGAAGGGGGGCGCCGGGTTGCGCAGCTTCTCCTGCCGCTTGACCCCCTGGACCGTGAAGGGGGCCTCCCGCACCGCGTCCAGGATCTGATGGACCTCCGCCTCGCTGTGGAGGTCCATCTTCTTCTCCCGGCCGTGGAACGCGGCCCGGAAGCCGCCCAGATTGGGGGCTATCCGCTCCAAATCCACGTGGAGGGACCAGTACTCCTCGGGGACGAAGGCTTTGATCTCGGCCTCCCGCTCCGCCACCAGGCGGGTGGCCACCGACTGGACCCGTCCCGCCGACAGGCCCCGGCGGATCTTCTTCCACAGCAGCGGGGAGAGCTGATAGCCCACGATGCGGTCCAGGATGCGCCGGGCCTGCTGGGCGTCCACCAGATTCTGGTCGATGGCCCGGGGGGCGGCGATGGCCTCGTTAACCACCTTTTTGGTGATCTCGTTGAAGGTGACCCGGAAGGTGCGGTCGTCCGGGAGCTTCAGCAGCTCCTTCAGGTGCCAGGAGATGGCCTCGCCCTCCCGGTCCGGGTCGGTGGCCAGAAAGACCTTGTCGCTCTTCTTGGCCGCCTTCTGGAGCTCCTCAATCAGCTCCTCCTTGCCCTTGATGGGCAGATAATCGGGTTGAAAGCCGTGGTCCACGTCCACGCCCAGCTTGCTCTTCGGCAGATCCCGGACGTGTCCCATGGACGCCTTGACCTGATAGCCTGGCCCCAGATATTTGGTGATGGTCTTGGCCTTAGCCGGGGATTCCACAATGACCAGATTCGTCTTCGCCACAATATGCCTCCAAGGTATTACTTCGGAGCCTCTGACTCCATCCCCGCATACATCTTTCTGTCATGGCTTCCCGCCGTCTGCGTCAGAACCGTCAGGATTCCTGCACGTTTCTTCCGTGCCCGCGAAACGTTCTGACACAAAGCTGCACATACGGATGAAATCCGAGTTTCCTTGATTCGAAACCGTCCGCCCGGCGGACTGTGATGATACCGGAACCCGTTTGAAAACCGGCAGGCCGCTGTGCCCGGCCAGCTGCGGGTTATTCCAGGCAGCGCACTCAGACGCCGCGGATCCGGAGCGCGGCGGTAAACCGTCTGCCCGCCTGCTCGGTGACCGCCCCCTGCACCTGGAGCAGGGTCAGAGCGGAGAGCACCCGGCGGGCCGGGATCTGGGTCTGATCCACCAGCTCATCGCAGAGCAGGGGCCCCTGCGCCAGGGCGAGCAGAATATCCCTCTCATCGTCGGTAAAGCGTGCCCGG
>CANSQX010000124.1 GCA_947649225.1 uncultured Flavonifractor sp. | reverse complement strand
ATGCGATTGGCAAGGCGTGTCCCATGCCGGTGGTCATGGCCAAGAGGGAGCTGGACGGCGGCTGCGGAGATCTGACGGTGGCGGTGGACAACGAGACGGCGGTGGAGAATCTCAAGCGTCTGGCGGCGGGGCGGGGGCTCCAGGCCGCGGCGGAGGCCCGGGACGGGGTCTTTCACGTGCGCATCACCGGGACGGCGGCGGCCGGGGCCGGGGAGGCGCTTTCTCCCTGCGCCTGCGGGCCCCAAACCGGCGGCTACGCGGTCTTTATCGGTAAGGACCGGGTGGGCGAGGGGGAGGGGGAGCTGGGCTATAACCTGCTCAAAATGGCCCTCTACACCCTGGCCCAGGGCGATAGCGTTCCCGCTGCGGTGCTCTTTATGAACAGCGGGGTGAAACTGCCCGCCGGGGATGAGGAGCAGGTGCTGGACAGCCTGCGGACCCTGCTGGACCGGGGGGCCGAGGTGCTGGTCTGCGGCACCTGCCTGAACTTCTACGGCCTGACCGAACGGCTGAAGGTGGGCACGGTCAGCAACATGTACGACATTTTGGGCCGGATGCAGGCCGCCCAAAAGGTCATCACCCTGTGAGCGAGACCTATCTGCTCTTTACCTTTGATTCCACCCATGCCGCCATGGCCGCCGGCCGGGCGCTCAAGCCCCTGGGCGCGGTGATGATGCCCACCCTGCGGGAGATCAGCGTCAGCTGCGGTATCTCCCTGCGCCTGCGCCCGGAGGACGGGGAGGCGGCTCTCGCCCGTCTGGCGGACGCCGGTCTGGACGGCTGGCAGCTCTATCGGGTGGTCTCGGCAGGGGGCCGTCCCGCCTGTGCCCTGCTGAAGGTCTCCTCCTGAATTCGTACCCGCAAACAGCCCGGTTTTTCACAAAAACCGGGCTGTTTCTATGCTTTTTCCGGCTTGTCCGGCAAAAACCGCCTCGTTTCCTCCTCCCGCAGGGTGCGGCGGCGGGCGTCCAGGTACTCCAGCAGGGCCAGGGCATACCGCCGGGTGGTGTGCAGGGCGTCCCGGGCCTGGGCCAGGGTAAAGGGGCCGGAAAACCGGGTCCGGAGCACCCCCTCTGCCTCCGCCGGGGCAGCGGCGGAAAAGAACAGCTCCCCCGCCCGGACCAGCTCCCCCCGGGCCAGCAGCCAGAGCCGGTACTCCTCCGCCTGCGCCGGGTCCAGCCCCAGCCGGGCGGCGGCCTCCGGCCAAGCGGGAGGGGCAAAGGGCGTCCCGGCAAAAAGCGCCGCCAGCGCGTCCAGCTCCGCCCGCTGCCGGCCGTCTGGGGCGGGCCGGAACCCGGCCGGGGCGATCACGCCCCCCGGGCGGCGCTCCACCGCCCCCTCCGCTGTCCAGCGCTCCAGCAGCGCGGCAAACTGTCTGGCTGTCAGGGCCTCCTCCACCCGCTGGCGGAGCGCGGCGGCGGGCATCCCCGGCCGGAGCGGATACCGCCCAACCCACTCCGCCAGCAGTGCCAGTGCCCGGCCCCGCCAGCGGTCCGCCTGGGCGGCGGTGCAGTACGTCCCGTCCTCCGCCAGCCGGACCGCCCTGTGCTCTTTCAGAAGGAGCTCCAAATCCGCCTCGGTCTCCTCCGGGGCCCGTTGGGCCGCCCGGGCCAGGGCGGGTAGGGTCAGGGGCGCACCCGCCCGCTCCAGGGTGTCCAGCAGGGCCTCCCGCAGGCCCCGCCCGGCCTTGCGGGTCAAAACCTCCATGGTGTCCGGAGCTCCGGCCCGGTAGCGGGGCGGAGACAGGTCCAGCACCGCCGCACCGCCGATGGTGGCCACCGGAGAGCAGGACCGGAGAATCAGCCGGTCCCCAGGCAGGGGAGCCAGGGGGCGCTCCAGCTCCAGCTGGCAGAGGCAGCGCCCGCCGGGGGCCAGCTCCGCCCGGTCCAGCAGGCGCACCCGGCCCAGCACCTCCCGGGCCCCGTGGAACAGCCGCACCCGGGCCCCCCGGCCCAGGGCCGGAGCCGCAGGCAGCAGGGTCAGAGCCGCGTCCAAACGGCAGATCTCCCGCAGCAGCCCGGGGGCGGCCAGCCAGTCCCCCGGCTTCGCCGTCTCCGCGCCCGGCCCCGCCAGGTTGAGGGCCGTGCGCTGGCCCGCCCGGGCGGCGGAAACGTCCTCCCCGTGGACCTGAATCCCCCGGACCCGGAACGCCGCCCCCGAGGGGGTCAGCTCCAGCCTGTCCTCCGCCGCGATCTGCCCGGCCCAGAGGGTCCCGGTCACCACCGGGCCGAAGCCCGCCCTGGAGAAGGCCCGGTCCACCGGCATCCGGCACAGCCCCGCCGGGGACCGGGGGGGCACGGCGGCGGCCTCCCGGTCCAGCAGGTCCTTCAACGCCTCGATGTGGTACCCCGTCCGGGCGGAGACCTCCACAATGGGGATCTCCCGCAGGGCGGTGGGGGCCAGGAGGGCGGAGACCTCCTCCCGGACCAGGGCCAGCCAGTCCGGCTCCGCCAGGTCACACTTGGTGATGGCCGCCACCCCCCGGCGGATCCCCAGCAGGTGCAGGATGGTCAGATGCTCCTCCGTCTGAGGCATGATCCCCTCGTCGGCGGCTATCACCAGCAGAGCCAGGTCGATCCCCGCCGCCCCGGCCAGCATATTTTTCACAAAGCGGGCGTGGCCGGGCACATCCACCAGCCCCAGCCGCCGCCCGCTCTTCAAATCCAGGGGGACGAAGCCGGGGACGATGGTCATGCCCCGCCGCCGCTCCTCGGGGAGCCGGTCGGTGTCCACTCCGGTGAGGGCCTGGGTCAGCATGGTCTTGCCGTGGTCCACATGGCCCGCAGTGCCCACGATCAAATATCCCCCGCTCATGCCAGCGCGGCCCGGATGGCCCGGGCGGCCTCCTGCGCCTCGGCCTCCGTGAGGGTGCGCACGTCAAAGCAGGCCCGATCCGCCCGGATATAGCCCAGAACGGCAGGGTCCCCCGTCCGCAGGCGGCGCAGCAGCCCGGCGGCGTCCCCGTCCCCGGGCCGGATCTCCACCACCCAGGCGGGGAGAAACACCTCCGGCAGGGCCCCGCCCCCCGCCGGGGCGCGCCGGCGGGTCAGGGACAGCCGGGCGGGACAGCCGGACAGGGCGTCCCGCAGGGCCCCGGCCCGGGCCCGCAGCGCCTCCTCCGGGGCGTTGAGCATGGCCAGCGCCGGGATCTCCTCCGCCCGGCCGTCCCGGTAGAGGGCCAGGGTGGCCTCCAGGGCGGCCAGAGTCAGCTTGTCCACCCGCAGGGCCCGGAAGAGGGGATTTTCCCCCATCCGGTCCAGATAGCGCCGCTTTCCCACCAAAATCCCCGCCTGGGGCCCCCCCAGCAGCTTGTCTCCGGAGAAGGCCAGCACATCGGCCCCCTCCCGCAGGACCTGGGCGATCCGGGGCTCACCCTCCGCCCCGGGGACGGCGGGGGGGCGGAGGCAGCCGCTCCCCAGGTCGCAGATCAGGGGCAGGCCGTGGTCATGGGCCAGCCCGGCCAGCCGGGCGGTGGGGACGGACTCGGTAAAGCCGGTGATGCGGTAGTTGTTGGGGTGGACCTGGAGCAGGCAGGCGGTTTTGGAGCGGATGGCCCGGCGGTAATCGGCCAGCCGGGTTTTGTTGGTGGTCCCCACCTCCCGCAGGACGGCCCCGCCCCGGGCCACCACCTCCGGGATACGGAAGCCCCCGCCGATCTCCACCAGCTGGCCCCGGGAGACCACGGCCTCCCCGCCCCGGGCCAGGGTGTCCAGGGCCAGGAGCACGGCGGCGGCGTTGTTGTTGACCACCAGGGCGGCCTCCGCGCCGGTCAGCGCCTGGAGGAGAGCCGTAAGCCGGGCGTGGCGTCCTCCCCGGCGGCCCTCCTCCAGGTCCAGCTCCAGATTGCAGTACCCGGCGGCCTCCCCCACGGCCCGGAGGGCGGCGGGGGCCAGGGGTGCCCGCCCCAGGTTGGTGTGGAGGACCACTCCGGTGGCGTTGAGCACCCGGCGCAGGCCGGACCGGGCCCCAACGAGGCAGCGCGCGGCGGCGTCCTCCGCCGCCCGGCGCAGGAGGTCCGCCCGATCCGCCCCCGCCGGAATCCCGGCGGTCCGCAGCTGCTCCACCGCCGTCCGGGCGGCCTGGACCAGGGCCTGCCGGGGGCAGGGGGTCCCGGCCCGGACCAGCAGGGCCCCGGCCTCCTCCGCCACCCGGTCCACCCGGGGCAGAAGGGAATAGTCCATCGGCTTGCTCTCCTCTCGTGTGGCGGGGATGCGTGCGAATCGAACACACCCGAGGCGGGACCGCCGCCTCACAGCCGGATTTGAAGTCCGCGCCGGTCACCAGACCGGATGCACCCCCATATGGCCCGCGCCGGTCAGAGCAGCGGGCGGAGCAGAATCCAGAGGATCAGGGCCGCCTGGGCGATCAGGATGGCGGGCATTCCGAAGCGGAAATACCAGTGCCTGGTCTTGTGGTGAAAGACCCGCATTCCCAGCACCGCCCCCGGCGACCCGCCCAGAGCGGCCGCCAGAAAAAGGGCTTTCTCCGAAATCCGCCACATCCCCCGCTTCGCCCGGCGCTTGTCCGCCCCCATCATGGCAAAGGCAATCACGCTGGCCGCCAGCACCCACAGGACCAGCCAGGGCCAGTGGGCCAGGATCAGGGCCCTCACCATACGCTCACCAGTCCGGCCCGCCGGGTGGTGGTGGCCAGCCAGCGGGCGAAGTCGATGGGGAACTCCCGGCCGCTGTCCAGGATGACGGCGGACTCCCCCTCCAGGCCGGTGATAGTGACCCAGTGCCAGTAGTCCAGCTCCTTGACCCTGCCGTTGCTCAGATTGAGGAACGCCACCGGCCGGCCGCGCTCCAGGGCGGCGCGGACGAAGCCGGACCAGGCGGCCCAGTCCGGCCGCAGGGCCCGCCGTGCGGGGAGCTCCAGCAGGCGGATGCGCAGAGGGACGCCGCAGGCCCCGCCGTAGTCCTCCAGCCCCTGGGCGAAGAGGGCGGGGCGGTTGAGCCCGTGGGGACCTGGGGTCACGTAGTTCCATACCCGGCACATGTGGGCGGTAAAGCCAGTCTGGTCCATCTCGCACCGGGGAAAGAGGGGGGCCATGTCGGGATCCGCCTGGGCCAGATAGGCGGTCATCACGGCCGCCGCCGTGGGGCCGCAGCCCGCCCGCCGCTGCCATGAGGTGGGAAACCAGTCCTGATCGCCCCCCCGCCAGAGCGTGCCGTCCGCTCCGGTGACGGTAAAGTATTCGGGATGTGGGAGAAGTATTTGATCGCCCATGTCTCCGTCCTCCTCTCCATACTGGCCTATAGTATAGCAGAAACCCGCCGCCCGGTCAAAGGTTGCCTTTTGTACCGGCTCTGTGGTACAATAACCGCAGAGAAGCTCCTGTACGGGAATGTCACAGATACCGCAGCGGTGCGCCGTGCCGGTGGTATCAGGTTGAGCCGGTCAATCACTCTTAGGGAAGGAATGTGTCGAGCATGAAGGTTCACGCCATCTGTATCAGCCCCCAGCGGGGCACGCTGAAGAAGGAGGTTCCCTCCGCAGTCTTCGCCGCCGGTTCAGGCATCCAGGGGGACGGCCACAGCGGCGACTGGGGCCGTCAGGTCACCTGTCTGCGCTGGGAGAGCGTGCTGGCGTCCAACGAGGCCCACGGTCTCAGCATGGGCCCGGGGGATTTTGCGGAAAACGTCACCATCGAGGGGCTGGAGGGCTTTCAGCCCGGGGACCGGATCCGTCTGGGGGACGAGGTGGTCCTTGAGGTCACGCAGATCGGCAAGCCCGACCACCCCAGCGTAGTGACAAGGACCTTCGGCGTGTCGCTGCTGCCCCACGAGGGGCTGTTCTGCAAGGTCCTCCAGGGGGGGACGGT
Organism: uncultured Flavonifractor sp.; assembly: GCA_947649225.1. GTDB lineage: Bacteria > Bacillota > Clostridia > Oscillospirales > Oscillospiraceae > HGM12998. The sequence goes on along the minus strand of CANSQX010000124.1, from coordinate 460 downwards.
CCGGCCCGGCGACAGCGCCGGACGGGATTAGGAAGGGCTGCCAGCCCTTCAGGGGGGCTGCTGCCGCAGGGGGTTGCGGGATTCCCCCCGCGGGGGGCGCGCCTCCGGCGGGGCCCGATTTCTTTTCCCGAAAAGAAACCGGGGAAAGAAAAGGGCCAGAGCTTCGGCCCTGGACCCGGGGTCGGGCGGCTGGTACGGTTTTCGTTAGCCTCCCTGATCGAAAGTAGTTACTCGCCGGTTCAGATGTTGCTTGTCGTGACCAACGGCGGCCCCAGGCCGCCCGCCGAGCGATTGTTACCCAGCAAAACCTGTCAGCGGAAGCGTTTTTTCTTAGTGCGCTCAATGCCGCCACCGGCTTCCATGCGCCGCGTGGATAGATATTTGGCTGAGATGGTGCCGGTCTGCGCCTGCACCGATTCAACCAAACCTCTAAAACACGGCGCGTCCTCTCCGTGGCGGC
>CANSQX010000123.1 GCA_947649225.1 uncultured Flavonifractor sp. | reverse complement strand
TGGTCTACCGGCTGGAGAAGATCAAGAAGCTCACCGGCCTGGACCTGCGGGAGTTTGACGACGCCATCACCTTTAAGGTGGCTCTGATGGTCAAGAAATACCTGATTTCCCGGGGGATTGACTCCTGACGGAGGTTGTGCGGCAGCGTGTGCAGCCGGGGGGCGCCTCTTCGGCGCCTCTCGGTACATTTTACATCATATACATATATACTAGAGGGTTATTATGGCGACACGGGTTCGTTTGAAGGATATTTCTGAGGTCTATGACAACGGGACAAAGGCGCTGAAGGGCGTGAACCTCCAAATTGATGAGGGAGAGTTTGTCTTCCTGGTGGGCCCCTCCGGCTCTGGCAAATCCACCATCATCAAGCTGGTCACCGCAGAGATCCCCCCCACCGAGGGGCGGCTTATGGTGAACGGCTATAATCTGAACACCATCCGCCCCCATCAGGTGCCCTATATGCGCCGGACGCTGGGGGTGATCTTCCAGGATTTCCGCCTCATCGAGAAAAAGACGGTGTGGGAAAACCTGGCTTTTTCCATGCGGGCGGTAGGGGCCTCCCCCCGGGAGATCCGCCGCCGCATCCCCTATGTGCTGGATCTGGTGGGCCTGGACAGGAAGGGGGACCGCCGCCCGGACGAGCTCTCCGGCGGCGAGCAGCAGCGGGTGGCCATTGCCCGCGCCCTGATCAACAACCCCAGCATGATCATCGCCGACGAGCCCACGGGCAACCTGGACCCCCAGCGTTCCCTGGAGATCATGATGCTGCTGGAGAAGATTAACGAGTTGGGGACCACGATGCTGGTGGTGACCCATGAGCGGGAGCTGGTCAACCGCTTCTCCAAACGGGTCGTGGCCATTGAGAACGGCAGGATCATCAGCGATGAGACAGGTGGGTATTACAGCGATGAGAAGATTTGATTTCGGCTACTTTCTGAAAGAGGGCTTTCAGAGCATCTTTTCCCATGGCCTTATGTCCTTTGCGGCGGTATGCATGATTGTGTGCTGCCTGCTGATCATGGGCTCCTTTTCGCTGGTGGCGGTGAACCTGAACAATATGCTGGGGGATTTGGAGCGGGAGAACATTATCCTGGCCTATGTGGACGAGAGCTTGAGCGAGGGGGAGACCGCCGCCCTGAAGACCACTCTGGAGGGCATCCCCAATGTGGAGAGCGCCGCCTTTATGAGCCGGACGGAGGCCATGGAGATCTTCCGCTCCGACCGGGAGGATATGGCCGACGTGCTGGACGGTCTGCCCGACGACGTGCTGCGGGATCGCTATCAGATCCATATCAAGGACATCGAGCTCATGGCGGAGACCTCTGAGCGGGTGGAGAACACCCCCGGCGTGGGGAAGATCCGGGCCGAACTGGGCATTGCGGAGGGCTTTGTGACCATCCGCAACGTGGCCGGGGCGGTGGCGGCCATCCTGGTGCTGGTGCTGCTGCTGGTGTCCCTCTTCATCATCTCCAACACCATCCGGCTGGCCACCTTCACCCGCCGGGAGGAGATCGCCATCATGAAGATGTGCGGCGCAACCAACGGCTTTGTCCGCTGGCCCTTTATCTTCGAAGGTATGATTTTGGGCATCTTCGGGGCGGTGGTGGCCTTCCTGCTTCAGTGGGGGCTTTATAATCTGGTGGCCGCCGCCATCGACAGCTCCGACACCTTACAGCTAATCACAGTGCTGGTGTTCCAGCCCATGGCGGTCCGGGTGCTGGCGGTCTTCGCCGGAACCGGCTTGGTCATCGGCGCAGGGGGCAGCGTGCTGGCCATCCGGAAGTTTTTACAGGTTTAAGCGGGGGAGATCCTAATGGCACAGAAAACAAAGCGCAAGCGCGCCGTCCCAAGTCAGAAGCCCGCCCGGAAGCAGCGGGATAAGCGGCGTATTTTAGTCAGCGTGTTGGCGGCTCTCCTGGCCCTGGTGCTGTTGCTGCCCATCCTGGCCCAGATCGCCGGGAGCGCAGGGGCGGTCACCCAGGCCGACATCGACGCCCTGAAAGCCGATCAGCAGGCGTCCAAGGACCGCCAGGCTGAGCTCAAGGAGCAGCTGGCCGGGATCAAGGATGAGCAGAACGCCGCCATGCAGAAGAAAAATATCCTGGTAGACCAGCTCACCGCTATCCAGCAGGAGCTGAACAGCATCGACGCTCAGATCGCCCTCTATGACCAGCAGATTGAAGAGAAGGAGGCCCAGCGCCTGGACGCGGTGGCCCAGGAGGAGGCCCAGTACGAGCTCTTCTGCCGCCGGGTGCGGAGCATGGAGGAGGACGGCGACGTGTCCTACTGGTCCTGCATCTTCGGGGCCAGCGACTTCTCCGACCTGCTGGACCGGCTCACCATCGTCAACGACATCATGGACTACGACAACGCCCTGATGAACCAGCTAATCGCCACCCGGCAGGAGATCGAGCGTCTCAAAGCCGAGCTGGAGACTGCGCGGGCGGAGCAGCAGGTCAAGCGGACCGAGGCCGAGGAAAAGCGGGTGGAGCAGGCCGCTAAGGTCCAGGAGGCCCAGCGGCTGCTGGACCAGATCAACGCCAGCGCCGACCAGGTCAATGACCTGCTGGACCAGGAGTACGCCGAGGAGGCCAAGGTCAACGCCGAAATCAGGCGCAAGCAGCGGGAGCTGGAGGCCCAGCGCCGGGCCAACAATGTCTCCATTGACCCGGGCACCGGCTATCTGTGGCCCCTGCCGGGGTACTACCGGCTGACCTCCAAGTTCGGCGGCCGGGTCCACCCCATCACCGGCCGGTATCACAGTCACACCGGCATGGATATCCCAGCGCCCCGGGGGACCTCTATTCTGGCGGCCCGGGGCGGTCAGGTTGTGACCTCGGCCCGGCACAGCTCCTATGGCAACTACGTGGTGATTGACCACGGCAACGGCAACTCTACGCTGTACGCCCACATGAGCTCCCGGGCGGTGAGCGAGGGCCAGATCGTCACCCAGGGGCAGGTCATCGGCTACGTGGGGAGCACCGGCTCCTCCACCGGCAATCACCTCCACCTGGAGGTCCGGGTGAACTACAGCCGGGTGGATCCTGAGCAGTTCTATACCAATCTGTCCCTGATCCGCGCCTATTGACGGAGCGGGCTGTGACCCTGTGGCCGGGCGGTGTCTGCCGCCCGGCCACAACCATATTTCGTTTCCGAAGAGGAGGTCTCTTCCTTATGTCTGCACCTATTCAATTCCGGTGGCTGCGCGCCAGGCGATTTTCCCTCCTGCACCTGATAGCCGCCGTGTTGATCACCGCTGCGGCGCTGGTTGTGCTGGCCGCTCTGGCGGTATGGATCGCCATCGGCCCCCAGGGGCTGACCCTGCTGGAGGGGCTGGCTGTCATCAACACCCGCTTTGTGGGGGAGTACGACCCGGAGGAGGTCACCGATTCCGCTATGGCCGGTATGGTGGCCGGGCTGAACGACCGCTGGTCCTACTACCTGGACGCCGGGGGATACGCCGCCCAGAACCTGCGCCGGTCCAACCAGTATGTGGGGATCGGCGTGACGGTCTCCTATGAGCGGGAGGAGGGACTTCTGGTCCAGTCTGTGACCGAGGGCGGGCCGGCCCAGGCGGCCGGCATCGTGGCCGGAGACCTGATCGCGGCGGTGGACGGGACCTCCCTGGCCGGGGAGGCCCGGTACGGCGGTGCGGCGCTGATTCAGGGGGAGGCGGGTACCCAAGTGGCGCTGACTCTCCTGGGGGCGGACGGGACGGAGCGCACCGCCACCGTGACCCGGGCCAGCCTGGACAGCGACCCGGTGACCAGCGAGCTGCTGGCGGGGAGCGTGGGCTATGTCCGCGTGGCCAACTTCTACGACCGCAGCGCCCAGCGGGTGGAGGAGGCGGTCACCGGCCTGATGGAGCAGGGGGCCCAGGCCCTGATCTTCGACATGCGGGACAACGGCGGCGGCTATCTGGAGCAGCTGACCCAGATGCTGGACTTTTTGCTGCCTGAGGGGCCCATCTTCATCAGCCGGGACCGGGCGGGCCATGAGACCGTGACCACCTCGGACCCCGAATGCGTGGAGCTGCCCATGGCAGTGCTGGTGAATGAAAATACCTACTCCGCCGCCGAGTTCTTTGCCGCCGAGCTCCAGGAGTGGGGTGCGGCCGTGATTGTGGGTACCCCCACCAGCGGCAAGGGGTACTCCCAGCAGACCTTTGCTCTCCCAGGGGGCGGGGCCATGTCCATCTCCACCGCCGCCTATTTCACCGGGCGGGGGACCTCCCTCACCGGGACCGGGCTGACCCTGGACCGGGAGGTGGCCCTCACAGAGGCGGGGGATACCCAGCTGGAGGCCGCCCTGGAGCTCCTGGAGGCGGACCGGAAGACATGAACGGCGGACCGGGCGCATAAGCTGTCCGCGAGGTGAGGGATATGGTGGGGTGGTTTGCCTTTTCCGGCGTGCGGCGGTTTTCTCTGGAGCGGACTGCCGTACAGGGGTTCCCCCTGCTGCGGCTGGAGGCTCCCATCCCCCGGCGGGCGGACAGGGCGGACCGGCGTGCGGCTAAGGGGGCCGCGCTGCTGGCCCGGGCGGGCTGCCGCCGGGTGCTGGCCGCCCCCGGATTTGCCCACTGGGACCGGCTGGCGGAGACCGGGCTCCGGCCGGTGGATCCGGGTCCCCTCTGCCAGGCGCTGGCCGTTCCGCTGATCCTGGCGGCGCTGGAGCGGCAGGGAATTGCCCCCCGGCGGGCCTCAGTGGCCCTCTGGGGGGATCGAGTGAGCCGCCCATTTTTCGAGGCGGCCTGCGCCCTGTGCCCCCGGGTGCGGACCCTGACCATCACAGCCCCCGGCGGCGGGGAGGATCTGAGACGCTTCCTCCGGGAGGAGTACGGTGCGGCGGCCTTGGAGGCGGGGGCGGGCCTTCCGGCCCATGCGGCGGCGGCCTTTGCGCCGGTCCCGGCGGCGGGCGCCCTACGGCTCTACGGGCCTGAGCCAGACCTGGGCGGGCTGGCGCTCCGCCCGGCGGAGTGGACGCCCCCCGAGGGGGTGGAGCTGCTGCCGCTGCTGGCCCTTTTGTGGGAGTCGGGGCGGCTGAGCGCTCAGGGGATAGAAATTTTTCCCACAGAGATACGTGGAAACCCACTTGACAGCGGGGGACAAAGCTCCTATAATATTTAGACAATGCCGGAGATGGACAAAATTTCAATCCTTTTTCTTGTAAGAACGAGGATCAGAACGAACATGATTGGTTTGGCGCCCGCTGTTCGGGCGCGCTGTATGCAGAGGCGGACGCCCTGCACGGCGCCCTGCTTCCCAGAGAAAGGGCGGACAAAAGGAAAGGTGTGCGCGGCAACATGGCTAAGGAATTCAAACTGAGCGCAGAGCGTCTGGAGGAGTTGAAGCAGGAGCTCAACTATCTGAAGACGGTACGCGAAAAAGAGGTGGCCGATCAGATTAAGGAGGCACGCTCCTTCGGCGATCTCTCCGAGAACAGCGAATACGACGAGGCGAAAAATGAGCAGGGCAAGCTCTACTCCCGGATCGCCGAGGTCGAAAATATCTTGCAGAACTGCGTGGTCATTGAGGATGAGGCGGAGCATGACGGCACCACCGTCCGGCTGGGCAGCCGGATCAAGGTGCTGGATATGGAGTTCAAGGAGGAAGAGGAGTACCAGGTGGTGGGCTCCCAGGAGGCCGACCCCATGAACGGCCGTATTTCGGAGGACTCCCCCTTTGGCCGGGCCCTGCTGGGCAAGGCGGTGGGCGAGGAGGTCCAGGTGGAGGCTCCTGCCGGAATGCTCCATTACAGGGTGCTGGACATCCAGAAGTAAGCGACCGGCCCGGCGAAGCGTGATACATGTGGCCCGGCCGTATGATTCCAAGGATAAAGGACGGAGACAGAGATGACAGAAGAAAAGAACGTGCCCCAGGCAGAGCAGTCCCTTTCCGAGCTGCTGCAAATCCGCCGCGACAAGCTGAAGGCCCTTCAGGACGCAGGCGAGGACCCCTTTCAGATCACCAAGTACCATGTGAGCCACCGCTCGGCGGCCATCGTAGCGGGATTTGAAGCCCTGGAGGGACAGACTGTCTCGGTGGCCGGGCGTATCATGTCCAAGCGGGGCATGGGCAAGGCCGTGTTCTGTGACCTCCAGGACAACGACGGCAAAGTTCAGCTCTATGTCCGCATCGACGAGCTGGGCGAGGAGCCCTTCGCCAAGTTCAAGAAAATCGATATCGGTGACATCGTGGGCGTGGAGGGCGAGGTCTTCCGCACCAAGCGGGGCGAGATCTCCGTCAAGGCCCACAAGGTGACGCTGCTCTCCAAGTCCCTGCTGCCCCTGCCGGAGAAGTTCCACGGCCTCACCGACAAGGAGACCCGCTACCGCCAGCGGTA
>CANSQX010000122.1 GCA_947649225.1 uncultured Flavonifractor sp. | reverse complement strand
CGAATCTCCTATGACACCGTGCCGCCCAAGGTAGAGTATGTGCTGACCCCCGGCGGCGAACAGCTGATCCCCGCCCTGGACATCCTCTACATCTGGAGCATCCGGCGGATGAACGAGCTGGGGATTCCCATCGACGCCAACGCCTTCAGCGTCCACAAGTCCGGCAAGTATGTGGACGCCCTGCGGGACATCATGGAGGCCAACCAGTTCTGGCCCAAGAGCGGCAGCGCGGAGGCCGCCGGCTCCGGCGACCCGTCCTGACGATCCGGCACAAAAATCCGGCGGCCTTTCTGGGCCGCCGGATTTTTATGCCGGACGGGCGGATACCGGGGTGTAAGTAACTAACCAAAAGGTGGGGATTGCACAAATCCCGCGGGGTCACTAGAATAAGGAGGAGAAGCATAACTGGGAGCGCCTGCGGCCGCGGGCGCCCCGGGGACCGGCGCCCGCCGTGTCCCACGCCGAAAGGAGGCGCATTCCCTATGGCCCAACTGGAAAACGATCTGACAAAGGGCGGCGTCGCCAGACAGCTGGTCCGGTACGCCATCCCGCTGGTGGTCTCCAGCCTGCTCCAGGCGGTGTACAGCATCACTGACATCATGGTTGCGGGGAAATTCGTGGGAGACAACGCAGTGTCCGCCATCAATACTGCCAGCATCGTCATGAATATGGTGACGCAAATCGCCATCGGTCTCACCATCGGGGGCAACATCCTGGTGGGCCAGTACTTCGGCCGGGGGGAGCACGAGGAGCGCCGCCAGGCGGCGGGGACCCTGTTCCTGCTGTGCCTGCTGGTGGGCGCGGCGGCGGCGGCCGTCCTCTGCGCCTGCACCACCCCCTTCATGACTCTGCTGAAAGCCCCCGCCATGACCGAGGCGGTGGACTACTTCTCCATTTGCTCCATCGGCGTCTTTTTCATCTTCAGCTATAACGCTCTCTCCGCCATTCTGCGGGGGGTGGGCAACTCCCGGGTGCCGCTGTACTGCATCATCGCCTCGGTGAGTCTGAACGTGGTGCTGGATATCGTCTTTATGGGCGTCCTGGAGTGGGGCGCCCGGGGCGCAGCCCTGGCCACCGTCACCGGACAGGCTGTCTCCTTCCTCACCGCCCTGGCTTTCTCGGTCCGGCACCGGCAGAACCTGGGCCTGACCGCCCGGTTCCTCCGCCTGCCCCGGGATATGGTGAAGGACACCCTGCGTCTAGGAATGCCCACCGCCCTCCAGTTCACCATCGCCAGCGTCTCCTGGCTCACGGTGGTGACCCTCATCAATCAGTACGGCGTGGAGGTCTCGGCGGGCAACGGCGTGGCCAATAAGATCCGGGACTTCTGCCAGCTTTTCATCACCGCCATGACCGGCGCGGCGGGCACCATGTGCGCCCAGTGCATCGGGGCCAAACTCTTCGACCGGGCCGAGCAGGTGATGAAGACCTGCCTGCGGATCACCCTGGCCATGGCGGCCGTGATCATCCTGGCGGCCGAGCTCTTTGCCCCCCAACTCTGCGGGCTCTTCTCCCTTACGCCGGAGGCCCAGGGGTGGGCCGTGCTCAACCTGCGCATTGAGATTGTCTGCCAGCTCTTCTATGCCGGGATGTTCTCCTACAACACCCTGGCCACCGGCTCGGGCCGGACCGTCTTCATCATGTGGAACTCCTTCCTCAACTGCATCGTGGTCCGGCTGATCCTGGCCATTGTGCTGGACCGCTTCTTTGGCGTGGTGGGGGTCTACATTGCCTGCGGCGTGGCGGTTTCCAGCTCGGTGCCCGTCAGCTACTGGTTCTACCGCTCCCGCCGCTGGACCCGCTCCGTGGCGGTAAAGGAAGCATAACAGGCAGGGGCGTACAGCCGGGTAGCACCGGCTGTGCGCCCCTGTATGCTACCCGGCCGGCCGCCTGACCGCCAGGCGCGATTGATTCAGGTTGAGGAGGGAGACGAAATTGAAACAGCTGGCCCTGGTGTTGGGGCTTGTATGCGTGGCGCTGACCCTGGCCGGCGCCGGATACGCACTGCTCAGCCATGGGCGCGGAAATCCCGGCTATGCCCTGATACCGCTGATTTTCGCCCTCGTGTGCCTGTCGGTCTACCGGCAGAAGAGGTAGCCTGCCGCTCCGGACGGACCGGCGGGGGCCCAGGCGCAAAAAACCGGACGGGGCGTCTGCGTTTTCCCCCCGCTCCCCCTTGCATTTAGACGGCGGATGTACTATACTTGGGGAGGATTTTCCCAGGTATCCGCGATATTGTATACAATTCGGAAGGAAAAGGTGATCGAATGGAACAGGCAAAGGCGCATCAGCTGGCTGTCACCGCAGCCAAGGCCCGTCTGCTGGCGATGGACATGGTCCACACCGCCGCCTCCGGCCACATCGGCGGGTCCCTGTCCGTGATGGACATTTTAACCAGCCTCTACTTCAGCGTTCTGCGGGCGGACCCGCGGAAGCCCCGGGATCCGGACCGGGATCGCTTTGTCCTGTCAAAGGGCCACTGCACCCCCGCCCTCTACGCCGTGTTGGCCCTGCGGGGCTATTTCCCCGAGGCGGATCTAAAGCTCTTCCGCTCCATTGAGGCCCACTACTCCGGGCATCCCGACATGGTGTATGTCCCCGGCGTGGACATGTCCACCGGCAGTCTGGGCCAGGGGATCTCGGCCGCCGTGGGTATGGCTCTGGCCGGGAAGCTGGACGGCAAGGACTACCGGGTCTATGCTGTCCTGGGCGACGGCGAGATCGAGGAGGGTCAGGTCTGGGAGGCCGCCATGTCGGCCGCCAAGTTCAAGCTGGACAACCTCTGCGCCGTGGTGGATGTGAACGGCCTCCAGATCGACGGCAAAACCGCCGACGTGATGCCCTCCGAGCCCCTGGACGCAAAGTTTTTGGCCTTCGGCTGGCACGTGATCTACGCCGACGGCCACGACTTCACCTCCCTGGAGGACGCTTTTGCCCAGGCCCAGGTCTGGAAGGGCACCCCTGCGGTGGTCCTGTCCAGGACCGTAAAGGGCAAGGGGGTCTCCTTCATGGAGAACGACGCCGGCTGGCACGGCAAGGCCCCCAATGACGAGCAGTACGAGAAGGCCATGGCCGAGCTACGCACCGCCCTGGCGGAACGGGAGGGGAAATAAGATGAGCGAGAAGATTGCAACCCGCGCCGCCTACGGCGACGCCATTGTGACCCTGGCCGCCCGGGATCCCCAGGTGGTGGCTCTGGACGCCGACCTCTCGGGGGCCACCATGTCCAAGAAATTCTCTCAGACCTACCCGGAGCGCTTCTTTAATCTGGGCATCGCCGAGTGCAACATGATGGGAGTGGCCGCCGGACTGGCCACCTGCGGCAAAAAGCCCTTCGCCTCCACCTTCGCCATGTTCGCCGCCGGGCGGGCCTTTGAGCAGGTGCGCAACTCTATCGCCTACCCCCGCCTCAATGTGAAGGTGGTGGGCTCCCACGGGGGCCTGTCGGTGGGCGAGGACGGAGCCACCCACCAGTGCTGCGAGGACTTCGCAGTCATGCGGGCGGTGCCCAACATGCTGGTCTGCTGCCCCTGTGACGCCCACGAGATGGAGCAGGCGGTGGAGGCCCTGGCGGCCTACGACGGCCCTGCCTATCTGCGCCTGGGCCGCCTGGCGGTGGAGAACGTCACGCCCTCTATGCCCGGCTACCGCTTCGAGCTGGGCAAGGGCGCGGTCCTGCGGGACGGGACGGATGTGGCCATCGCGGCCACCGGCATGATGGTCCAGATGGCCCTTCAGGCCGCAGAAGCTCTGGCTGCGGAGGGGATCTCCGCCCGGGTGCTCGACCTGCACACCATCAAACCCCTGGACGAGGCTCTGATTCTCCAGGCCGCCCAAGAAACCGGCGCGATTGTCACCTCCGAGGAGCACAACATCATCGGCGGCCTGGGCGCGGCGGTGGCCGAGTACCTGTCCGGCGTCTGCCCGGTGCCGGTGGTCCGCCACGGCGTGGGCGACACCTTCGGCCGCTCCGGCAAGGCCCCCCTGGTGCTGGAGCACTACGGCCTGACCCCCGCTGTCCTGGCTGAAAAAGCCCGGGCGGCCGTGGCCCTGAAGGCGCGCTGATCATGCCGGACATTCGCCTGATCGCCCTGGACCTGGACGGCACCCTGCTGGACGACGACCACGCCACCGTCCCGGCCCGCAACGCGGCCGCCCTCCGTGCGGCCGCAGCCCGGGGCGTGGCCGTAACCATCGCCAGCGGCCGGGCCTGGGCCCTCCTCACCGACGTGGCCGCCCAGCTGACGGCCGTGCGCTACGCCATCTGCTCCAACGGAGCCGCCGTGCTGGACCGGGAGACCGGGACCTGGCTGGTGCAGCAGGGGATCCCCCGGGCCCAGGCCTGCCGCCTCTTCGATATCCTGCGCCGCCGCCGTCTGCCCTTTGAGGTCTATTGCAGCGGGAAAAACCTGGTGGAGCGGGGGCTGCTGGAGATCGTGCGGGCCTCGGCCGTGACTCCGGAGTTCCTGGCCACCTTCGAGCGCCATACCGGCGTGGTGGACAGCCTGGACGCGGGGACAGAGGGGCTGACGGTGGAGAAGATCCACGTGTTCCACGTGCCGCCGGAGGACCGTCAAACGGTGCTGGACCAGACGGCGGAGACCGGGCCGCTGTCGGTGGCCTGCTCCTTCCGGGAGAATCTGGAGCTGGCCGCCGGGGGCGTCACCAAGTGCGCCGCTCTGAAAACCCTCTGCGCCCGTCTGGGGGTGGATCGCGCCCAGGTGATGGCCTTCGGCGACGCGGGCAACGATGTGGAGATGCTCGCCTGGGCCGGGTGGTCCTTCGCCATGGCCAACGCCTCGGCGGAGGCCATGGCCGCCGCCCGTTTCCAGACCCTCTCCAACCGGGAGGGCGGCGTGGGGGCCGCAGTGGAGCAGTACCTCCTGAACGGCTAACCCTGTGGGGAGCCGCCCGGGGCCGCCGGGCGGCTCTCTCTGATTGCCTGAGGGTCGACAATCATTCCGGCAGTCCCGCTCATAGGGGCTGTATGGGTAAAAAAGCGCCTGACTCCCCTCTGCCGTCCATTTCTTGCGGCCTTGCAGCCCGCTGTTTACAAGAGCAACCGCCCTGTGCCAACCTCGGCACAGGGCGGTTTTTGCGCGGTAAAGCCTTATTTAGGTGCGAACCCGATTCAAGCCCTTGAGATCAGGTGTTCTCCATGAAGTTCTTCAGCATTTGCGCCGCTTCGGCACGGGTCGCTGTGCCTCCGGGGACGAGCTGGCCGCTGCCGTTACCGCTCAAAACTCCGTTTTCTACGGCCCAGCACAGTGCTTCCAGGGCGTAGCTGTTGATCTGGTCCGCATCCGTGAAGGCAAGGTCGTGGTCCTTTGCCTCGGGGCTTCCCATGTACCTCCAGAGCATCACTACAAATTGTTCCCGCGTGACGCTGTCATTGGGGCCGAATTGACCATCCCCATAGCCGTTTACAATGCCGTTCTCTGCGGCCCAGGCAATGCTGTCCGCATACCAGGCATCGCTGCTGACGTCGCTGTACGCGTCTGTCAGCGCCTGATCCGGCTGGCCCTCCAGCCTGTAAAGCACAGTCGCCAGCATTCCGCGGCTCATGGTCTGGTCGGGGCTGAACGTCGCTTCGCTGGTACCGCTGAACAGCTCGCGGGCACTGGCAAAGGTCACGGCCTCAGCTGCCCAGTTCGTGGGGGGCACATCGGTGAAGGCCTTGCTGTTGTCCACGATTTCTACCGTAGCGGACCCGTTCAGCGGGATACTCATCTTGCCGTCCGCCACCATGCTCCTCTGGAGGGTCTCCCGGGTGCCGTCGTCATGCACCAGTACCGCCACGGTGCCGGGTCCGGCATCCTCTGCCGGGACGGTGAGCGTCAGGCCGCCCGGAACGCTCTCTACCGTCTTGCCGTCTGCGGTCAGAGTCAGGACGACCGACTGCCCCACCTGCTCGGCCGCTACGTTGACATCGCCGCCCGCACGGCCCAGGGTATCCAGCGCCGCATGGGGGATGGTCGCGTCGGCGACGGGCGTGGAGACGGTGAGCGCCGCGTTCGTCTCGCTCTTAATCTGACTCAGTGTCGAGGCCGGGATGGAGACCTGGGTCTTGGTTACATCGCCGGTGATTTCCGGCTTGATTACAATCGTTTGACTCTGGCTCTTGACCGCCTCCTTGACCAGCTTATTGCCGTCCGCAGCGCTCACGACGGTGTTTGCCGTGCCGTTCTGGATGGTCGTCCGCGTCGGAGTGCTGCTTGTGCTGCTGTCGCTGTCGTCCGAGCTGTCGCTGTCAGGGGTTGTACCCGCTTGAACGGTCACATCGATCTGGAACTCCACCACGTTGTAGTTAGCGGTGTCGTCCGGCGTGAAAATCACATATTGCTGAGATGTTCCCACACCAGGCTTGATGCTGCCATCCTTCCAGGTAAAGCTGCCCGGTACGCCTATTGCGCTACCGCTCAATTTCATTTGACTCAGCGATTGTCCCTCTATGCCGGACGCCGTGGGATATGTGCTGATGGTCGGGGTCGCCTTCTTAATCTCCACCTCGATGGACGCGGCGTCGATACCAGTGTAATTCACACTGTCGGCCACCTTGTACCAGACGGTGTACGTTCCGGCATCGGTGCCAGTGGGAATCGTAG
>CANSQX010000121.1 GCA_947649225.1 uncultured Flavonifractor sp. | reverse complement strand
CCCGCTCCATGCGGGAGAAGCCGATGCGGAACTGATTCTGGAGCAGCTCGCCCACCGAGCGCAGGCGCCGGTTGCCCAGGTGGTCAATATCGTCGGCATTCCCCACGCCGAAGGCCAGACCGTTCAGATAGTTGATGGAGGCCATCATGTCGTCCACGATGATGTGCTTGGGGATGAGCTTATCGAGCTGGTCGCGGACGGCCTCCTTCAGCTCCTCGCCGGTATACTGGTCCAGCAGCTCCATCAGCACGGTGAAGCGCACCCGCTCGGTGACGCCGCACTCGGCGGGATCGAAGTCCACAAAGCCGGACATATCCACCATGTGGTTGGAGAACACGCGGACCAGGCGGCCCTCTACGTCCACCACAGCCTCGTTGACGCCGCGGCTGTCCAGCTCCCGGGCCCGCTCCCGGCTCAGCGCCTCGCCGGCCTCGGCGATGATCTCGCCGGTGCGGGGGTCTGCCACCGGCAGGGCCAGGGTCTGCCCGGCCAGCCGGGTCCAGATGGCCAGCTTTTTGTTGAATTTATACCGGCCCACGGCGGACAGATCGTATCGCCGGGGGTCGAAGAACAGGCCGTTGATCAGGGTCTCGGCCGAGTCCACCGTGGGGGGCTCGCCGGGGCGGAGCTTGCGGTAGATCTCCAGCAGGGCGTCCTCGTAGGTCTTGCAGGCATCCTTCTCCAGGGTAGCCACGATGCGGGGATCCTCGCCGAACATCTCCAGGATCTCCGCGTCGCTCCGGGGGCCCACGGCCCGGATCAGGCAGGTGATGGGGATCTTGCGGTTTTTATCGATGCGGACATAGAAGATATCGGACAGATCGGTCTCATACTCCAGCCAGGCGCCCCGGTAGGGGATCACCGTGGCGGCATAGGTCACGTTGTCCGCCTTGTCGGCGGTGCGGCCGTAGTAGATGCCGGGGGATCGCACGATCTGAGAGACGATCACCCGCTCCGCGCCGTTGATGACGAAGGTGCCCGCGTTGGTCATCAGCGGGAAATCGCCCATGAAGATCTCCTGCTCCTTGATCTCCTCGGTCTCCTTGTTGCGCAGGCGCACCCGGACCTTGATGGGGGCGGCGTAGGTGGCGTCCCGGGCCTTGCACTCCTCCACATCGTACTTGGGATCCTCGTCCATGGAGTAGTCGATGAAGCTCAGCTCCAGGTTGCCCGCGTAGTCCGTGATGGAGGCCACATCCTTAAAGACCTCCCTCAGCCCCTTGTCCAGGAACCACTGATAGGAGTTCTTCTGCACCTCCAGCAGGTTGGGCATCTCCAGAATCTCCTGGTGGCGGGCGTAGCTCTTGCGGAGGGTCTTGCCGTAGTAGACGTCCTTGACCATCATCGTAACAATCACACCTCGTTTTCGTAATTCGCGGGGCGCGGAGTGCGCACACCCGGCCGCGTTGTCAAAACAGAAACTTTTCTCTTGCGCTTTTCGTCCCAGCGTGTTACACTGTATCCAGACAGTAGGCAGAAAGGCAGGATTCACCTTGTCTGGGCATAATGGCATTTCAGTATACCACGCCAAATTCCGGAAGTCAACTTTTTTATGCTGTAATCTGGAGAAATCCAGATTTTTTTATTTTATGCGCAGGCGGGGGCCGTGCGCCGGTCCTGCCGCCCGCTCTATATGGAGGTGTCCCGACCCATGCCCCTGACGGTCCCTATTGTCCTGGTCCTGCTGGCCGCCCTCGCCCTGCTGATCCTCTGGCGGGAGGGCGTGCGGGGCGCCCGCCTGCTGCTGTGCATCCTGCCGGTGGCGGCGGCCTTCCTGCTGCGGCTGCTGTGTATGGACCACGTGACCTATGACTACACCGACTTTCTCTCCGGCTGGGTGGCCTGGTTCCGGGAGCATGGCGGCTGGGCCGCCGTCAAGGACCCGGTGGGCAACTACAACGCCCCCTACCTCTATTTCCTGGCCGCCATCTCCTATCTCCCGGTGGATGACCTCTACCTCATCAAGCTGTTCTCGATCTGCTTTGATGTGGTGCTGGCCTGGGGTGGGCTCCGGCTGGTCCGGGTACTCAAGGGCCGGGAGAGCCCGGCTGGGGCCGTGGCCTTCTGCCTGCTGCTCCTGCTGCCCACGGTGGTCCTCAACGGCGCCTACTGGGGCCAGTGCGACTCCCTGTACGGCGCATGCTGTCTCCACGCCCTGGCCTGCGCCCTGGACAAGCGGCCCCGGGCCTCGGTGGTGCTGCTGGCCGTGGCCTTCTCCTTCAAGCTCCAGACTGTCTTTTTGATCCCCCTGTGGTGCGTCCTGTGGTTCACCGGGCGGGTCAAATTCCGGCAATTTACTCTGTTTCCTCTGGCCTATGCGGCGACCATCCTCCCCGCTCTGCTGCTGGGCAAGCCTCTGGGGGACATTTTGGGGGTCTACTTTGGCCAGGCCGGGGAGTACAGCGGATATCTCACCCTCAACGCCCCGTCGGTCTACGCCCTGATCCCCTACGGTATGGAGGTAGACGCCGCCCCGGCGGCCAGGCTGGGGATTGCGGCTGCCTTTGCCTTGGTGGCCGTCCTGCTGCTGGTCCTGTTCCGCTGCCGGAGGCGGGTGGACCCGGAGCTCCTCCTTACCGCCGCCGCCATTCTGACAGTGGGAGTCCCCTTCCTCCTCCCCCATATGCACGACCGCTACTTCTTCCTGGCCGACGTGATCACCCTGACCTGGGCCTGCGCCGTCCCCTGGCGGAGCGTCCAGGCAGTCCTGGTGCAGTTCGCCTCCCTCAGCTCCTATTCCACCTATCTGCGGCTGAAATACACCGCGCCCCTGCACCTGCCCAACGGCGCGCTCCTCACCATGGGTCTGGAGGCCCTGACCATACTGGCCGCCTTAATCACACTGTGGGTACTGCTGGCCTGGCGGCTGAGGCGGACCTCTCGGACCGTCCGTTCCCGATCGTCTTAAAGGAAGCGCCTGTATTCATCATTCATAACCGAGGGATGCTGGATTGCTGAGGGCTTTTGCCGCCCTGCAGAGCGCCAACGGACCCTGCCAAGCGTCGTTCAGCGGTTGTGCGTACAGGCACTAAGGCTTCGCCCTTATCTTCCGCTTTGAAAAAGGAGGTTCCCATGTTCAAGCGTACCCTCCGGCAGGGCCGCCCGGCGGCGGTCCTGCTGGCCCTGGCCTTACTCCTCTCCACCGCCGCTCAGGCCCTCACCCCGGAGGACGCCCGCGCCCTGCTGGAGACCCATTACATCGACAGCATCTCTGAAGAGGTGCTGTCCCAGCCCACGGTGGCGGACATGCTGGCCGCCCTGGGAGACCCTTATACCGAGTACTACACCCCTGAAGACTACGCCGCTTTCCTGTCCAGCATGGAGGACACGGTGATCAGCGGCATCGGCGTCTCCTCCCAGGTCACAGAGGACGGGCTGGTGATCGATACCGTCTATGCGGATTCCCCGGCGGCCCAGGCCGGACTGCGGGCGGGCGACCTCATCACTGCTGTAGACGGCACGCCCCTGGCCGGGCTGGACACCGCCGGCGTAACTCAACTGCTCCGGGGCGAGACGGGCAGCCGGGTCTCGATTGCCTTCTCCCGGGACGGCCAAAGCCGCACCGCCGTCCTGACCCGCCAGGAGATTGTAATCCCCGCCACCTCTGCGGAGGTGGTGGACGGGCACATCGGCCTGATTACCTGCACCACCTTCGGCGGAGATACTGTGGCCCACTTCACCGAGGAAATGACCGCCTGCGAGCCCCAGGTGGACCGCTGGATTCTGGATCTGACCGGCAACGGCGGGGGCGCCGTGGGGGCGGCCGTGGACGCCGCAGCCTGCTTTACCGGCCCGGCCTATCTGGCCTACCTGCGGGACAGCCAGGGGCGCTACCGGGCCTATGCCACTGTCAACCCCTCCCTCACCCTGAGCCCGGTGATTACCCTCACCGACAGCGCCACAGCCAGCGCCTCTGAGCTCTTCGCCGCCGCCGTCCGGGACAAGAGCGCGGGCATCGTCATTGGCTGGCGCACCTATGGCAAGGGGGTCGCCCAGATCCTCCTGGACCAGACCACCGACCCCGCGCTCTTCCCCGACGGGGACGCCTTGAAGGTCACCGCCTACCGCTTTTACTCCTCCACCGGCAACACCACCGACACCGTGGGGGTTATCCCCCACCTGATGATCGATCCCAATCTGGCCGGGGACGCCGCCCGCCTCCTCTCTGCCTCCAACCCCGCCGGAGACACGGAGGGTCTGCTCCGGGTGGACTTTGTCTGGCGCTGGTACATCGACTTGGATCAGGCCCTCAGCGAGGAGCTCCGCCCCGCCTTTGCCGCCCTGCTGGAGGCCCTCCCCCCTGCCGTCAAGGTCTGGCAGGGTACCGGAGGCTCAGACGGCTGGGCCCGGACCTCGGCGGCCTCTCTGGCGGAGGCCTATGGCATTCCCTATACCCCCCGCAGCTTCTCTGACACCGGCAGCTCCCCCTATGCCGCCGAAATTGACGCCTTGGCCGCCTACCTCATTCTGGAGGGGCGCGGCGACGGGACCTTCCGCCCCGAGGCGTCCCTCACCCGGGCCGAGCTGTGCACCCTGCTGGCCCGGGCCCTCAACTGCCGGATTCCTAACGGAGAGAGCGCCTTCTCCGACGTTTCCATGGACGCCTGGTATGGCCCCTCGGTCAACGCCCTGGCCGCCATGGGGCTGGTCTCGGGGACCGGAGACGGGACCTTCCGCCCCGAGGCCCCCGTGACCCACGAGCAGCTGATCACTATCCTGGGCCGCCTCACCGGCAGCCTGAACCTGGAGCTGGATCAGGCCCTCCAGACCTGCCCGGAGGAGGCCCTGGCCCTGCCTGAGCTGGCTGGCTATGCAGATTGGTCCCGGGAGAGCGTCTGGCTGCTGGGCCGGAGCCAGAGCAACCTCTTCGGACAAGTGATCAATCTTCTCTGGACCGAGCCGGACGCCATCGATCCCCGCGCCGCCGCCACCCGGGAGGAGACTGCCAGCCTAGTCTATCACGTTCTCTCTTACCTGAATATTCTGCCGGTCTAGCGGCGTCAGCGCATCGAAGCCGCCCCCAATGTTAGAAAAAAAGTCCAGACTCCGTTCAACCAGCGGAAGAGGCATGCAGCCTGCGTACAGCAGGCCGCATGCCTTTTACCTTGCCGTTCTCCGGCGTCCGTCTGAAAACCGGGCGGGATGCCGGATTGAGGCGAACTTTCTGCCAGACAAGGCGATTTGGCGCCGGAATCCTGACGGGTTTTCCGTCAAACCGGCGCGCTCCAGGTGGAAAAGGATCGCCCAAGACGGCGCTTGGACGGTTTGCAAACAGACACCGGGCCTGCGCCTCCAACACTCCCGCCGGCCCGGTCCGGCTTGACTTTCCCACGGGACGGGCATACAATAGGCACTGTTTAAGCGCGGGCGGACGGCTGCCCGAAGCGCAGGTTCCGCCGGTTTTCCGGACGCCCGGCCGGACCATCCCGATAACAGAGGTGAACTGCATGTCCGTCTATCTCGACAACGCCGCCACCACCCCCGTCTGCCCCCAGGCCGCACAGGCCGCCCTGGAGGTCATGACCGAGGGCTACGGCAACCCGTCCTCCGGCTATGCCGCCGGGCAGGCCGCCGCCGCCCGCTTGCAGGCCGACCGGGAGGCCGTGGCGCAGGCCCTGGGGTGCCGCCCGGAGGAGCTCTTCTTCACCTCCTGCGGCACTGAGGGGGACAACTGGGCGATCCTAGGGGCCGCCCGGGCCGGAAAGCGGCTGGGCCGCCACATTATCACCACCGCCGTGGAGCACTCCGCTGTACTGGAGCCCGTCGAGGCCCTGGAGGGCGAGGGCTGGACGGTCACCCGCCTGAAGCCAGACAAAACCGGCCACATCTCCCCCGAGGACTTCGCCGCCGCCCTGCGCAGCGACACGGCGCTGGTCTCCATGATGCTGGTCAACAACGAGACCGGGGCGGTCCTCCCGGTGGCCCAGTGCGCCAGACTGGCTAAGGCCCACAATCCCCAGCTGCTGTTCCACACCGACGCGGTGCAGGCCTTTCTGAAGCTCCCCTTTACCCCGGAGGAGCTGGGTGTGGATCTCCTCACCGTCAGCGGCCACAAAATCCGGGCTCCCAAGGGGATCGGGGCCCTCTGGATCCGCAGCGGCGTGAAGCTCCCTCCCCTGCTGCTGGGCGGCGGCCAGGAGCAGGGGGCCCGCCCCGGCACCGAGCCCACCGCCCAGATCGCCGCTCTGGCCGCCGCTGTGCGGGCCTGGACCCCGGAGGACCGCGCCCGCCTGGCCGCCGTCAAGGCCTACGCTCTGGAGCGGCTGGCCGCCGTCCCGGGGGTGGAGATCCCCTGCCCCGGGGACGCCCCCCACATCTGCGCGGTCAGCCTGCCCGGCTACCCCGCCGAAATGCTGGTGCGGGACCTCAGCGACCGGGGAATCTGGGTCTCCTCCGGCTCGGCCTGCCACCGGGGAAAGCCCAGCCGCGTCTTTGCCGCCCTGGGCCTGCCCAAGCGCACCCTGATGGGGATGCTGCGCATCTCCTTCTCCCCCGCCACCGCCCGGGCCGATATCGATGCTCTGACCGGCGCCCTGACCGCCGTCCTCCGGGAGCGGATTCCCATGCGGTAATCCAAAAATCTCCCCCGGAAATCCCCGGTCCCTTTTACCTTTCGTGTTGTTGCGTATAGGCATTAGCCATTTCACGAACTGCGGCTTGGATGTTAAAACTGGCCATGATATCTTCCCTTAACAAGAGCATACAAAAACACAACAATTTAATGGACTGTCAACCTTACGCAAAACACCGCTTCCGACAAAAACCGGAGCGGTGTTTTTGTATATCTTCTGGACACCGTGACCAGAAGGGACCCGCCCATTTCCCCGCTTCGTCCACGGAGGCTCTGCTGGATGTATCCCCCGTCGCCGCGCCACCCATAGCACAGCCGGGGCAGCCTGTCAAGGGCAA
>CANSQX010000120.1 GCA_947649225.1 uncultured Flavonifractor sp. | reverse complement strand
CTTTCCTCCCACTCCCTCTTTCTATTTTACTGTCTGCCTTTTAGGGAGCAGATCATGTTTGTCCCCTTGATGGAAAAGACAGTCCAACACCTCAAAAAGTATCTGTCCGTATTTCGTGAGAGTTCTGTCTTAATGGGCGATGAACCCCTATTTTACTCTGTGATACGAGGCAGCAGGCACCAGCTTTCTGATAGGCGTATCAGATACATCCTCCAAAAATATGGTGAACAGGCCCGGCTCACTTGTCTTGAAGTGCCGGAGAACGTATATCCACGTCTGTTCCGCCACAGCCGAGCCATGCATCTATATCAGGAAGGGATGGATTTGACACTTGTTTCCCAATGGCTCGGGCATTCTCAACTAGAGACAACTCAAATTTATGCTCATGCGGATACTGAGCATAAACGCAAGGCTATTGAAGCCGCAACCCCGCAGGATAATCCGCTTTATTTCAAGCTGAACTCTGCAAGATATGCTGTGACGGATGAAGAAACCCTCAAAAAACTGACTGGGCTTCGATAGCACATATTATTTTTATCGGAACTTTTCTCATCCTCGGATTTCTGAAAAACACATAGCCCCTCATTTTGCGCAAATTTTTATCGGAACTTTTTGCGTTATGCCCACTGTATTTTCAAGGGCTTCCGCTCTTTGTTCCGATAAAAATTTTGTTCCGATTACCCAAATTATCGGAATGTTCCTATAACTTGTGCATGCAATGGAGCGCGATATCGTATTCAAGGACTATTCCGCTTTTGTCGAGCTCCCAGCCGTTGACGCCAAGTTTGAGAAGGGAGCGTTTACCGGCCCCCAGTTAAACCGGATCGCGCAGATGGCGGCAGCGGGAGTCCCATGGGCGGACACAGCGCTGATGCTCTGCTACACCGGATTTCGGATCGCAGAATTCTTGCAGCTTACCGCAGACTCGTACCACCCGGAGTTCGGCGGGTATCTCCAGGGTGGTATAAAAACAAAGGCTGGAAAGGAACGGATTGTACCGGTACACCCCAAGATCGCCGAATACCTTTCCGTGTGGATGTCCAAACGAGGCGAGGCCATTATTTGTACGGACGACGGGGAGCCCATCCGGACGGATCAATACCGCACTCAATTTGCGAAGCTTGCAAAGGCGATTGGAGCCCCGCAGGCCACCCCCCACTGGTGCCGGCATACAATGGCGTCCAGATTGAAGCTTGCCGGTGCGGATGAACTGACAATCCGGCGGATTTTGGGTCATTCCGATAAGGATGTCACAGAACACTACACCCACATAGATGTTCCATTTTTAAGGAAGCAGATTTTGCTTATTCCGTAAAGTTTGTTACTTTCACTGTGCGCTTGTGCAAAAAGCGGAGAAATAAACGTATCGAAAATATGCTGTTTTTCGATACTATTCTAGGCATATGATAACATTTATAAATACAATATTATAGTGTTGTTAAAAATGGATTAAATAAAGCGGGAGGCACTTGCGCCCGGAGGAAAAACAGGATAGAATAAAGCCAGATTCCAAACATGCAAGCCGTGCAGTTTTTAAGGAGGTCATTGATATGGAATTTTTTGAGGATCTGAGGGACAAGACCATCGATCTCGCCCAGGCCGGCGTAGCCAAGTCCAAGCAGCTGATGGAGATCGCCAGGCTGAACATGGCGAACGCCACCGAGGAGACCGCCATCCGCAGGGCTTACCTGGAGCTGGGCAAGATCTACTACGCTGAGCGCGGTATGGCGCCTGAGGCGGCCTATACCGCCCTGTGCGAGAAGATCACCCAGTCCAAGATCAACATTGAAGAGAACAAGGCCCGCATCGCCGAGGTCAAGCAGCAGGGCGACATTAAAGATGCCGATATCAGCCCCATGGAGACCGAGATCCCGCCCGAGGAGGAGGACTGCGGATGTAGCTGCGGGTGCAGCTGTGAGGAGCAGATTCCAGAGGCCGGGGAGACCTGCGGCGAGGCGGACAAGCCGGAGGAATAATATCTGTCCATGCAAGAGGAGCGCCTCTATCCGGGGGCGCTCCTCTTTTGTCCGGCGGCGTGGCGTTTCACATGTTTTCCTCCCTTTACAGGAAGAAAAAAGCGTGCTACAATACCTTCGACTGGTTTCCACACCCGGTCCAAGCGCGGTGCGCCCCCTGCAGCCGCGTTCGTTCGGCGCAGCTCTGCTCCGCCGTTCTCTAAATACGAAAATGGAGGTATCCCCGCATGCGCACATGGACCACAAAGGATCTCACCCTGGCCGCCGTGGTGGCAGCCGCCTACGCCGCCCTCACCTTACTGCTCCCCGGCCCCTCCTTCGGCTACGCCCAGCTCCGGGTGGCCGAAGCTTTCTGCGTGCTGCCCTTCCTGTTTCCAGCCACTGCGCCGGGGCTGTTGGTGGGCTGTCTGGTGGCCAATCTGATCTCCCCCTACGGCCTGGTGGACGTGATATGCGGCACTGCCGCCACCGGCCTGGCCGCTTTCCTTACCATGAAGATGCCCAGCCGGTGGCTGGCCCCCCTGCCCCCTGTGCTGTGTAACGGCGTGCTTGTAGGCGGGATGCTCGCCTGGTACGAGGCCGGGTTCGGCCCCGGCTTCTGGCCCATGTTCGCCATCTCCGGCCCCGGCGTGGCCCTGGGGGAGGTGGCGGCCTGCTATATCCTGGGGGGCCTGTTGCTGGCTGCGCTGCCCCGTATCCCCTACTTCCGCCGCAGTATCACCCCGGAGCGCCTGAGCGCCGCATACAGACAAAAGCAATAAACAGGCCGGCCCCTCGGGGCCCCGGCAGAACGCCCGTGAGAGAAAAGGAGGCAACCGACATGAAGGTCCGCAAGGCCGTCATCCCCGCCGCAGGGCTGGGGACCCGGATGCTCCCGGCCACCAAGACTGTTCCCAAGGAGATGCTCCCCCTGGTGGACAAGCCGGTCATCCAGTATATCATTGAGGAGGCGGTGGCCTCCGGCATTGAGGACATCCTGATCGTCACCAACCGGGCCAAGTCGGCCATGGACGACTACTTCGACTACTATCCGGAGCTGGAGACCCGGCTCAACCAGGCCGGCAAGGACAAGGAGCTCTACGCCGTCCGCCGGGCCGCCGATCTGGCCAATATCTTCTACGTCCGGCAGAAGGAGACCAAGGGGCTGGGCCACGCCATCTGGCGGGCCAAGCGCTTCGTGGGGGACGAGCCCTTTGCCGTGCTGCTGGGCGACGACATCATGCGCTCGTCCAAGCCGGTGACCCTTCAGCTGGTGGAGGCGGCGGAGAAGTACGGCTCCTCGGCCCTGGGGGTCCAGCAGGTGTCCACCGAGGCCATCTCCAAGTACTCCTCGGTACAGATCGGGCCCCTGGAGGACAGGATTTTCTCGGTGTTTGATATGAACGAGAAGCCCGCCCCCACCGAGATGTTCTCCAACTACGCGATTTTAGGGCGGTATGTCCTTACGCCGGGCATCTTTGAGATCCTGGAGAACCTGAAGCCGGGCTACGGCGGGGAGATCCAGCTCACCGACGGCCTGCGGGAGCTGTGCCGTGTGGACCGGATGGTGGCGGTGGACTTCGAGGGCCGCCGGTACGACACCGGGAACCTGCGGGGCTTTCTGGAGGCCACCCTGGACTTCGCCCTGGAGCACCCGGAGACCGGCGCCTGGCTGGCGGACTATCTCAAGCACCGGGCCGCCGGGCTGGAGCGGTAATAGGACAGAGCAGCCGATCCCCGCAGTCCTGGAGACTGGGTTCTACCGGCTCCAGACCGCAGGGATTGGCTTTTTTATGAGTTCCGATGGATCAATCCATGAAAAAAGGAGGATGCAGCCATGCGTCTGGATAAATGGCTCAAGGTCTCCCGGCTGATCAAGCGCCGCACGGTGGCCAACGAGGCCTGCGACGGGGGCCGGGTTTCGGCCAACGGCCGGGCGGTGAAGGCCAGCTATGACGTGAAGGAGGGAGACGTGCTGGAGCTCCGTTTCGGGGAGCGCACCGTCAAGGTGGAGGTGCTGGCCGTCTCTGAGCACGTGGGCAAGGCCGACGCCCCCGCCCTGTACCGGGAGATCATCTGAGGGCGCTGCCGCTCCCCAGGGCGGCGGCCAGCGCGCCGAAGATGGGCAGGGTCACGATGGAGAGCAGGGTCGTGAGGGTGACCATCTGGGCCGAGCTCTCGGTGTCCCGTCCGAACCGTACTGCGAACATGGAGGTCACGCCGGCGGTTGGGGCGGCGGACAGGATGACGATGGTGCTGTAGAGCATGGGGTTCAGGCCCAGGGGCAGCATGGCTAGGGCGGTGATCAGAGGGATCACCGCCAGCTTGAGGATCGCTCCCTCGTAGAGCAGGGGATTGCGGAAGGTGGCCGGCAGGTCGGCCCAGGCCATCTGCGCCCCAATCACAACCATGGCCAGAGGGGTGTTGACGTCGGCCAGGAAGCCCACTGCGTTCCCCACCAGGCCGGGCAGGCGGATTTTCCCCAGAAAGAGCAGCAGTCCGGCGATGGCCCCCAGCACCCCCGGGTTCAGCAGGGCGGTCTTAGGCGAAAAGCCCTTCCGGCCGCCCATGATCAGCACGCCGTGGGTCCAGCTGAACAGGTTGAATACCACAAACACAACGGTGGCGTAGACCAGGGCCTGCTCGCCCAGCACCGCCCGGACCAGGGGCAGGCCCATGAAGCCGGTATTGCCGTACATGGAGCCAAACTGAAGGGCGGCCCGGGTTCCCTCCGGCCTGCGGCGAAAGAAGGGCAGGATAATCAGGGCGTAGGCCAGGTAGCTGAGGGCCACCACCACCGCCGCAAAGCCCATCTCCCGCAGGAGTGCCGGGCTGTATTCGGTCTGGAGGGCGTCCACCATGACGCAGGGCACCACCACATAGAGCAGCAGAAAGGTGATCTGGGGCACCGCGCCGGAGGTCAGCTTTTTCCGCTTGGCCAGCACGTAGCCTACCGCCACCATGAGAAAGAGGGTCCCCACCTGGGAGGCCACCAGCAGGAGATTGGACAGCAAGGCCGCTTCACATCCTTTGCAGAGGCCGCAGGGCGGGATGGACTCCGGCTCCGGCGGCCTTCCGGCATATTTTTGGAGATTCTCTGATGATTGTACCACAGGAGCGCGGCCTGTTCAACCGGAGGATGGCCGCAGAGACGGAGAAGGAGGACACAGCCGTGGAGCAGGCGGTTGACCTTTGTGAGCTGGATCAGAGCCTGGGCGATCACGCCCCCTTTCTGGTGGCCCTGTCCGACGGCCTGGGCGAGACCCTGCGCCTGGTGCTTGCCCCCGCGACGGCAGGGGAACCCGGCGGAGCCGTGCCCGAGCTGGGGGATCTGGACGTGGCGGCCTGTGGGGCCCTGTCGATCCGGCGCCTGCGCCCCCCAGCCCCCGGAAAAACCCTGGAATTGTGGGACAGCCTGTGCTAATATATTGCTGTATGTCCATCTGATTTTCGAGGAGGGAACCACCTTGACCTATCCCATGTCCATCTTCATGGGCTTTCTCCAGGGCGTGGCGGAATTTCTGCCCATCTCCAGCTCGGGCCATCTGGCACTGTTTCAGTCCTTTTTCGGCATGGAGAACCTGGAGGAGACCCAGATGCTTTTCACCGTGCTGCTCCACTTCGGCACCCTGATCTCGGTCTTCGTCGTCTACTGGCGGGACATTCTGGAGATGATCCAGGAATTTTTCCGGGGTATCGCCGCCCTGGCCAAGGGGAAGGACGGCGGTACGCCCCCGCCGCCCGCCCGGCGGATGGTGCTGATGATCATCATCGCCACCCTGCCTCTCTTTGTGGTGCTGCTGGTCAAAGACAAGGTGGACGCCCTCTTCGGCAACACCTATTTTGTCTCCTGCGCCCTGCTCGCCACCGGGTTCCTGCTGTTCTTCTCCGACCGCATCGCCAGAGGCCGCAAGACCGCCAAAACCGCCACCCTGGCCGACGCGGTGCTGGTAGGCTGTGCCCAGGCTGTGGCCACCCTCCCGGGCCTCTCCCGATCGGGCAGCACCATCTCGGCGGGGCTGCTGCGGGGCTTTGACCGGAAATTCGCCGTCCGCTTCTCTTTCCTCATGTCCCTGCCCGCCATCATCGGGGCCAATATTCTGGAGCTCAAGGACGCGGTGGAGCTGGGCATCCCCACGGAACAGCTGCCTGTCTATCTGGTGGGGGTGGCCGTGGCCGCTGTGGTGGGCTACTTCGCCATCCGGCTGGTGAACCTGCTGGCCGACAAGGGCAAATTCGGAAAGTTCGCCTATTACTGCTGGGCGGTGGGCCTGGGCAGCCTCATCGCGGGGATCATCCGGGCGACGCTGCTGACATAACGAAAGGGTGACACGCCATGGCGGCTACACAAAAGAAATCCACCGGGGGCAAGCGGGCTGCGGGCCGGTCCGGCTCCCGGAGCGGAGGGGGAAAGAGCGCTGCGAAGCGCCCCATCCGCCGGGAGGTGGGGGCGGCGGTCTGCGCCCTGCTGACCATCTTGACCCTGCTGGGCTGCTTCGGGGTCAAGGCCCTCTTCCTTGATTTTCTCTGCGCCCTGGGCAAGGGACTGGTGGGCTACGGCTTCTGGCTTCTGCCCATTGTACTGGCGGTGTCCGCCTGGATACTGGCCCTCCACCGGGGACGCCCAGTGCGGCTGCGGCTCTGGTGCGCCCTGCTCCTCCCGCTGGTGGTGGGGGCCTTCTTCCACCTGATCCTGGCCAAGGGCGTCTACATCCGGGAGCTGGCCCTGGTCAAACAGCTGTGGGGCGAGGGACAGAACCTTCAGAGCGGCGGGGTGTGCAGCGGCCTGCTGGCCCTGGGGCTCTCGGCGGCCTTCAGCAAGGTGGGGGCCGGGATCGTGTTCGTGCTGGCCGCAGTGGTGATGGCCCTGGCCGCTCTCCACATCACCCCAACGGCCATTCTGGAGCGGATCCGCACCCCCTGGACAGCCTACGAGGAGGAGGAGCGCCCCGAGCCCCCGCCCCGCCGGGCCCGGACCCCCAAGTCCGCCCCCGCCGTCAAGGAGGCCGCCGCCC
>CANSQX010000119.1 GCA_947649225.1 uncultured Flavonifractor sp. | reverse complement strand
CAACGCCGACGCCGTAGGACAGGCGGCGGACCGTGATGCTCTCGCCGATGCCGCCGTGCTTCTTGGCAATGACGGTGCCCTCAAAGACCTGGATACGCTCCCGGCTGCCCTCCTTGACGCGGATGTGGACCCGAACGGTGTCGCCCACGTTGGCCTGGGGGGGCTCGGCCTTCTGATACTTCTCGCTGAATGCCTGAATGAGATCCATTGATGCGTTCCTCCTAGTTTATAGGCGTTCATACCGGCCGTGACATCACATTCCGCCGCCCGCACCGGGCGGCAGCCGCAGAGGACCACCCTTTATTAAGACTAGGGTATTCTACCATAGGAAGCGCCTGAATGCAAGGAAAATTTTTTAATTCTCCGTTTTGTACGGCCTTTGGGGGTCCGGCCCGGCCCTCCGCCCCGTAGCGGGGGCAGCGACGACGCCAGCAGCCACAGTGCGGTGATCAGAAGGGTCAGGCTCCCCCCGGCCCGGAGGGCCAGCGCAGCCCCCGCCGCCGTCAGGGCCAGCCCCAGCCCCAGGGAGAGGACTCTCATCCCCCGTTCCGCCCGGTCCTCCGGCAGAACCAGGGACAGCAGGACCGCCAGGGCCCGCCCGCCGTCCAGCTGAGCCGCCGGAAGCAGGTTGAACAGGGCCAGCGCCAGGTTGAGCCCGGCGAAGAGATAGGCGCTCTCCCCCACCGGGCCGGCCAGCCGGGCGGACAGGGCCGCCAGGGCCAGATTGGTCCCCGGGCCCGCCAGAGCCGTACAGAGCTGGCCCGCCCGGGACAGGGGCCTCCGGGCGGAGAGCGCCATCTCGGCCCCCGCACAGGTCAGGCGCAGCTGGGCCACCCGCCCTCCAAAGGCGCGGATGGCGACGTAGTGCCCCAGCTCGTGGCACAGGCAGGCCAGCAGCGCCCAGGGCACCACGCCCTGGCCGTCCAGATAGTACAGCGCGGCGGCGAGCAGGAGGAAACCGCCGCTGATGGTAACACGCCGCCAGCGCAGCATTTATTCGGTCTCGATGTAGTAGGCCGGGTTGAGAAGCACCCCGTCCAGCTTGAGCTCCAGGTGGAGATGAGGGCCGGTGGCGTTGCCCGTGGCCCCCGACTCGGCCACCTTCTCCCCCACCGCAACCGTCTGTCCCTGCTGGACGCAGAGCCTGCTGCAATGGGCGTAGAAGGAGGTCAGCCCGCCCGCGTGGCGGAGCTGGAGATACTGTCCGTAGATGTCGCTCTCCCCGATGTAATCCACCACGCCGTCCGCAAAGGCCAGCACCGGAGTTCCAGTATTTACCCCCAGATCCAGGCCGTTGTGGAACTTTTCCCCGCCGTCCACCGGGTGCTCCCGCCAGCCGAAGCCGGAGGAGATCCACCCCAGAGCCGGAGTAGCGGTCGCCTCAATCCCCAACGCCCCCAGGTTGTAGCGGTCCATGGTGGCGTTGTCAGGCAGGGCAGGGCCTTCATAGTCCATATGGACGACAGCGGGCTCAGGGGTTGGCTCCGGCGTGGGGGCCGGCGTAGGTTCCGGCTGAGGCGGGACAGGCTCCGGGGCCGCCGTGGGCTCTGGGACCGGGATGCCGAAGCGGGCCGCCAGGGCGGCCGCCCCCACCTCTCCCCCAGTCAGATGGGATACCTGAGTCTGGTAGAGCGCCGCCCGCTCCAGAGGCAGCCTGGAGACCTCCACAGCCGCCCCGCCGCCCCCGAATACCTCCACCCACAGGTTCCCCAGGGTGTCCAGGACAGGCTCGCCCTCCGAGATGGAGCGGCCCAGACCGGCAAATACCGCCTTAAAATCAGTGTCCGCCTGGATCAGCCCTTGGAGCTGGGTCCGCATCGCTCCCATCTCCGCCGGAAAAATGCCCTTCCCTACAAAGACCGCCAAAAACAGCGCCACACAGACCGCCAGCTGGGCCAGCCGGCGACGCTCCCGGACCCCCAGGGTTGCCGCCGTCCCCTTTCTCCGCCCCGCAGAGGTCCGCCGTCCGGCGCCCCCCCGCTCCTGCCGCCGTCTCTCCCACTCACGATAGGTTGTCTCCATGCCGGGTCCTTCCCTTCCGCTTTTTTCTTCCGTCCGCACGTCCTCCGCCGGTTCTCTCGTGCCATCCTATGCGGCTGGGTCAGGCCCTATGCCCTCTTTTTCCGGCCGGAGGAAAAAATTGTGCCTTGCATTGGGCTCCGCTAACAGTTACAATTCGGTTACAAAAAGCGACAAGGAAGTGATACATATGAAAAAGCTGGCAACCGGTTTGCTTGTTGGCTTCACACTGCTGGCCGGGACGGCCCGGGCCGCCGGACCCGTGCTGGTGGACGGCACGCCGGTGGACGCTGCCGCCCGGGTGTACAACAATACTACCTATGTCTCCCTGCGGGCCATCAGCGAGGCGCTCCACCCGGACGGAGCGGTCTCCTGGGAGAACGGCCGGGCCGTGGTCCGCACCGAGGCGGGCGTGCTGACCGCCCGGCCCGGAGATCGGCACATCGAGGCCGAAGGCCGGCAATACCCTACGGGGGGCCAGGTGCGTCTGGAGTCCGGGTGTACCCTGGTGCCCGTCCGGGCTCTGGCTGCCGCCCTGGGGGGCGTGGTGGACTGGGACCCGGCCAGCGGCACGGTGCGCGTGATCAGTGCCGGGCAGGCGGACAGCGGCGAGTCCTATGCGGATCAGCTCTACTGGCTCTCCCGCATCATCTCGGCCGAGAGTAAGGGCGAACCTCTGGAGGGCAAGATCGCCGTGGGCAGCGTGGTGCTCAACCGGGTGGCCCACCAGGACTTCCCCAACACTGTCTATGATGTCATCTTTGACAGCCGCTGGGGCGGACAGTTTGAGCCGGTGCGCAACGGCTCCATCTATGACGCCCCCACCCAGGAGAGCGTCCAGGCTGCACGGCTCTGTCTGGAGGGCTCCCGTGCTGCGGGCGGCAGCCTGTACTTTGTGGCCCCCAGCCTTACCTCTAACCAGTGGGCCGCAGAGAACCGCACCCTGGTGACTATCATCGGCACCCACTGGTTTTACCAATAACAGCCTGTATGCAGGAGAGCTGAACCGTTCACACGGTTCAGCTCTTTTTTACGCTCCGGATGTCCGTCGGAATTCCGGCCTTTGGCGCGAAGCGGGTGACCGGGTCCCCGCCGGACTGGCGGGTAAGCCGCTGCGGCACAGCGGCTTTGGGTGTTCGACAAAAGCTCCTGTTGCATTTTCTTCCAAATATGGTTACAATATAGTTACAATTCAGAAAAGAATTGGAAACAACCAACAGGAGGAACCTCAATGATGAAGCAGCGTATCCTTTGTGCGGCCCTCTGCCTGTTTCTGCTGGCCGGCGCCGGCAGCCACGCCGCCGCCGCCGGGAGCGGTGTTGCCATTACCATAGACGGCGCCGCACTGAACCCTCAGACCGCCGTACAGGTCTCCAACGAGACGACCTATGTGTCCTACTGGCCTGTAGTCCAGGCCCTGTACCCCGACGCCACGGCGTCCTGGGAGGACGGACAGGCCGTGGTACGGGCCGCCGGGCTTATCATGCGCATCCGGCCCGGGGCCCGGTATTTGGAAGTCAACGGCCGCTGCCTCTGGGTCCCAGGCGGCTTCCGCACCGAGCATCAGGTGATTCTGGTGCCCGTGCGGGCGCTGGCTCAGGCCCTGGGAGCCTCTGTCACCTGGGACGGCGCCGGAGGCGCCGTGCGCCTGCGCTCCGGCAGCGGGCCCATCCGCTCCGGCGGCAGCTTCTACGACGCCAATGATCTCTACTGGCTCTCCCGCATCATCTATGCCGAGAGCGGCAACCAGCCCCTGGACGGCAAAATTGCCGTGGGTAATGTGGTACTCAACCGGGTGGCCAGTCCCCGCTTCCCCAACTCGGTCTCTGATGTCATTTTCCAGCGCGGCCAGTTCACCCCCGCCCGGAACGGCAGTCTCTCCCTCACCCCCAACGCGGAGAGCGTCCTGGCCGCCAAGCTCTGCCTGGAGGGGGCGAATACTGCTGGAAACAGCCTCTATTTCGTCAATCCGCGCACCTGCCCCAACAGCTGGGCCGCCCGCAACCGCCCCTATGTGGCGACCATCGGGGCCCATGCCTTTTTTGCATAATCAAGCTGCAGCACGGGCCGCAGGCCCCGCATCACGCGGGAGCCTGCGGCCCGTTGTCTGCCGCCCTGATTACCGCCCCTCCCGGATAATCCGGCGGCTGCCCCAGCAGGTGGCCAGGAAGTACGCCCCATAAACCACCAGAATGAACAGTGCCGTAACTGCGGAGGAGGCCGCCGCGTCCACCCGGCCCACCTCGGCGATCACATCGTTGGCCGCCTTCATACCCACCACGGCGTGGATCACCGCCAGGATCAGCGGGAGGAAGAAATACAGGAACACCTGGATATAGACCGACCGGCTGCGCTCCTTCTCCTCGACCCCCAGGCGGGCCAGGACCCGGTAGCGGGCGGCGTTGTCGGCGGCCTGGGAGAGCTGCTGAAGCGCCAGCACCGCCGCAGAGGTCAACAGGAAGGTGATGCCCAGATACATGCCAATGAACAGCACCAGGATCTTGGAGCCCATCATGTCCATGTAAATATTCAGGCGGCTGTCCCAGTCCAGAAAGCCGTGCTCCTCCTCGTCCGACAGCTGCTGGGCCGCCGCCCAAAACCGCCGGTCGGCCTCCTCTTTATTGGCGGCGCGGTAGTCGCCCGCCAGATACTGGACCT
This sequence comes from uncultured Flavonifractor sp., assembly GCA_947649225.1. Lineage (GTDB taxonomy): Bacteria > Bacillota > Clostridia > Oscillospirales > Oscillospiraceae > HGM12998. Next base: position 2,432 of record CANSQX010000119.1, on the reverse strand, counting down.
GCCACCCCTGATCCTCCACGGCGCTGTCAGGGAGAATCAGCATAGAGTACACTGTGGAGCCCGTGGTGAGCACCTCGTCCGCCCGGACGGCGGCCGGATCGGGGAGATAGGCACGCCCGCCGATCTCCAGGGCCAGCCCCCGGTCCATGGCCTGCCGCTCGATGCTGTCCCGCCCCACCGGGTCGGTGAGCCGGAGCACCCCGTAGCGCCCGTCCTCCAGCGCCAGGGCGGGGCGGCCCTGGAGGGCCATCAGGGCATTGAAGTCGGACAAGGCGATGGCCTCGAAGCTGTCCACCTCAAAGGTGCCCCCCTGGCCGTCCTCCATGGAGAGGGGCTGGGTCTCTACCTGATAGAAGTGCCAAGCGTAGCAGTCGGACTCCTGCGCCGGGTCAAAGCCCTTTGCCGCCAGCAGGGCGGGCAGGTCCTCGTCAATCTGGGTGGACACCCCGGCCGCCTCGTCATACTCCCAATGCCACACCTGGAGGCTGTAGTCAAAGGGGGTGACGGCATCGGTGTTGTTCTCAATGGTATTGTTCAGCCCCACCGCACAGGCGGTGATACCGATGGCCAGCAGGAGCATGAGGCAGATCACCGTCATGGAGACATAGGTGGTGTTGATCTTGGAGTTGAACTGCCGGAGAATGAACATGTTGAGGCCCTTGTAATAGAGCTTCTTGTTGGCCTGGCACACCCGCAGGAGAAAGCCGGACAGGGATCGGAAGAACAGCAGCGTCCCGAGCGATCCCATGCCGATCATGACCCAGAACAGAAGATCCACCCGGAGGAGCCCCCGGACAAGCAGCATGGCATAGGCGATCACCAGCAGGACTACCCCGGCCACAAACATGGCCACCGACACGGGAATACTTTTGAGCTTTAACTCCTGGTTGGTCCGGTCGGCCTGGAGCAGGGTAATCAGCTTGCAGCGGGAGACCGACAGGGAGTTAAAGGCCATCACCACCAGAAAGATGATCCCAAAGTACAGGATGGTTTTGAGGAGCGCCCCCAGAGAGAAGACAAAGTAAAACTCGGTCATGGTGATGGAGAAAAGCCCGGCCGTGAACACCGAGATGAACTGGGACAGGAAGATTCCCAGCACCAGCCCCGCCCCCAGGGCCAGCAGGCCGATGAGCAGCGTCTCCAGAAAGAGGAGGGCGGCCACCCGGCTCTGGGGCATCCCCAGAAGCAGATAGGTGCCCAGCTCCTTTTTCCGGCGGCGGATCATGAAGGTGTTGGCGTAGAGGATGAGAAAGGCCAGCACCACCGAGACGAAGACCGACAGCACGTCAATCAGGGACAAAATGGCCTGGACATTGGGGGAGTCTTTGCCCCCCAAGTAGTGCATCACGGTCTGGGACTCCATGGAGTTGAAGATATAGAAGATGCACACGCCAAAGGCGATGGTGATAAAGTAGACCGAGTAGTCCCGCAGGCTCCGGCCCACGTTCTTGGCCGCCAGCTTAGAGAACATCGCCGCACTCACCTCCCAGAAGCGTGACTACTTCGATGATCTTGTTGAAAAACTGCCTGCGGCTGTCCTCCCCCCGCACCAGCTCGGCAAACTGCTTCCCGTCCCGCAGGAAGAGGATCCGGCGGCAGTAGGAGGCGGTAAAGGCGTCGTGGGTTACCATGAGGATCGTGGCGGAGCGGTCCCGGTTCAGCTCCTCGAAGCGCTCCAGCAGCAGCCGGGCCGCCTTGGAGTCCAGGGCCCCGGTGGGCTCGTCGGCCAAAACCAGGGCGGGGCGGGTGATGATGGCCCGGGCCGCCGCCGTCCGCTGCCGCTGGCCCCCCGACATCTGGTAGGGGTACTTGTTCAGGCACTCCGCGATATCCAGCAGATGGGCGGTCTCTCGGACCATGGCGTCAATTTTGCCTGCCGGAACCTTCAGCATGGCCAGCGCCAGGGCGATATTCTCAAAGGCGGTGAGGGTGTCCAGCAGATTGCAGTCCTGGAAGACGAAGCCCAACCGCTCCCGGCGAAATTTGGCCAGCGCTCGGGCCGGCAGGCGGGTGATATCCCGGCCCTCGATGCGGATATGTCCGGCGGTGGCGCTGTCAATGGTGGCCACGCAGTTGAGAAGGGTCGTCTTACCCGAGCCGGAGGCCCCCATGATGCCCAAAAACTCCCCCTGCTCCACCGAAAAGCTCAAATCGTCGATGGCCCGGGTGACGCTTCCCCGGGCGCCGTAATATTTTTGCAGATGATCCACCGTTAAAATAGGCTCCATATCGGGTCCCTTCCTTTCTCTGGATGCTCTTATGATACCAGAGAGATCTTTCCGATGCCATAAGAAACCCTTACAGTTTCGTGACAGTTTTGTAAGAAAAGCTCCGGCGGACTCCCCCCATGGGGGAGTCCCCCGGAGTGCCGGTATAGCGACTCTTACTCGCCCTGCCGCGGTTGGGGCGGGACGAGGGGGGCGGGCTCTTAT
>CANSQX010000118.1 GCA_947649225.1 uncultured Flavonifractor sp. | reverse complement strand
GAACCCATACGCGCTCACAGGCCGGAAAAGCCCGCCCCGGCCGGGGCGGGCTTTGGATACAGTCTCTCAGCGGCCCTTGTTGAAAATCTTGAAGATATCGTCGAAGGGGTCCTCCTCCTTGGGGGGCTCAGACTCCTCGGACAGGGGCACCGGGGCTTTCACACCGCCGCCAGAGGGCTGTCCCTCTGCCCGGGCTCCCGCCGCCGTGAAGGGCTGGGCGGGCATGTTGCCCTCGGCCTCCTCAAAGCCGGTGGCGATGACGGTCACCTGGAGCTCGTCCTCCATGTTCTCGTCGAAGGCCGCGCCGAAGATGCTCACCGCGTCGATATCCACCGCCTGCTTGACCATATTGGCGGCGATCTCCACCTCCTCCAGGCCAATGTCCATAGAGCTGGTCACATTGATCAGCACGCCCTTGGCGCCGTTGATGGAGGTCTCCAGCAGCGGGCTGGAGATGGCCAGCTTGGCCGCCTCCTCCGCCTTGTTCTTACCCGCGGCCCGGCCCACGCCCATGTGGGCCATGCCTGCGTTTTTCATCACCGCGCTCAGGTCGGCGAAGTCCACGTTAATGAAGCCGGTGTTCTTGATGAGGTCGGAGATGGACTGTACCGCCTGGCGCAGCACGTCGTCGGCGATCTCGAAGGCGTTGGCGAAGGTGATCTTCTGGTCGGTGGCGTATTTCAGCCGCTCGTTGGGGATGATCACCAGGGAATCCACCCGGGTACGGAGCTCCTCAATGCCGGCCTCAGCCTGAATCATCCGGCGGCGGCCCTCAAAACCGAAAGGCTTGGTCACAACGCCGACGGTGAGTACGCCCATCTCCTTGGCGATATCGGCCACAATGGGGGCTGCGCCGGTACCCGTGCCGCCGCCCATACCGGCGGTGATGAACACCATATCGGTCCCCTCCAGGATCTTGGAGATGGAGCTCCGGCTCTCCTCGGCAGACTTGCGGCCCACCTCCGGGTCGCTGCCCGCGCCCAGGCCGCCGGTGAGCTTTTCGCCGATCTGGATCTTCACCGTGGCGCTGGAGACGGCCAGGGCCTGCTTGTCCGTATTCACCACGATAAAATCCACGCCCTTTACGCCGGATTTTACCATGCGGTTCACCACATTGTTTCCGCCGCCGCCCACACCAATCACTTTAATGGTAACGACCGTATCCGGCCCGGTGTCCAGTCCAAACGCCATAACTGCTCCTCCTATGTACAAGAAATCAGCCCGACGGGCGGCTGGTCCGGAAGCGGAAGCCAGCTTTCTCGTCAAAGCCCTGCGTTTCTCTCTCTTGAATCAAATGGCTACCTCTTATTGGGGCGTCCCGTCCGTGGGCGGAGCCATATTTTCTATTTTATCCTTCTTTTGCTTCAAGGTCAATAGCTCTCTGCGGATTTCCGCAAAGTTTTGGAACATGCGTGTGCCGAACACCACCACGGCCGCCAGATAGAGGGGAATCCCCAGCTTCTGACCCAGCCAGGTGAGAAACGCTGCAATCGCCGCGTTCCCCGCCGCGCCCGAGAGGAAAATATTCAGGCGGAATTCCCCCGCCACCCGGGCCCGGTAGCCCCCCAGGGCTGAGTCCAGGGCGGCCAGCAGCCCCGCCGCCACGTAGAGGCTCCACTGGGCCGGCACGTAGACCGGGACCAGCCACCCCGCCAGCAGTCCCACCGCCAGTCCAATCAGCTCCAGCATCATCCCGCCTCCCCTTCTGTTCCCGCATCCTCCGCCAGGGCGGGCGCCGCATACCGGAACTCCACTGCGCCGCTGTATTTGGGGATCAGCAACTTGTCGTTCATGGTAACGGTCACGTCGATCTTCCACTGGCCCAGCACGTCCACCACGCCGCTGCGCATGGTGAGCGCACTATAGAGGGTGTCCTTGTCCCCCACGGCCATGATGATATAGGGGGCGGCGTAGCGCCGGCCGTTGACGGTCACCACCGCGCCGGTACAGCGGATCTCGCTGATCCCCAGGATGCGCTCCCCGTTGAGGGAGATGGCCTCGGCCCCCGCCGCCCGCAGCTCATTGATCACCGAGAGCAGGTCGCTGTCGTGGATCAGATAGTCGGCCTCATCTCCGGTGACATTGGCGGCGGTGGAGTCCCGCATCACCACTGTCACGCCGGGGCCCTCCACATCCACCATGCCGGAGAGAAGCTCCAGCTTGTCCACCTCGGCCTTCAGGGCGTCGTGGTAGCCGTTCTCCTGGGCGGCCTCTGCCCGGTAGAGGTCCAGCTCGGACTGGACCTGGGCCAACTGGGCCTCCAGCCCGGCAGAGCGGTTCAGCTCATCATTATAGAGCTCCTGGAGGGTCTCCAGCCGGAGGGTGGTGGCGGTGTCCGCCCCCTCGCTGTTGCGTTTCACGCTCTTTAGCTGAACGGCCAGGAGAAAGCCCAGCACGGCGCACACCGCCACCACCGCCAGCTCTCCCCGCCTGCGTCCCTGTCTCATGGCTCCGGCACTCCTTGCTGAGCCTGGTCCGGTTGGAGCTCCGGGACAGGCGTAATGGGTTCGGCGGGGGTGCGGCGCTCCGGAAGGAGGCGGGCCTCACTCTCACCGTAGGTCAAATCCAGGGTGCCGCGCAGCTCCATCTGCTGGGCGGCATAGGCCTCCTGCACCCGCTGGAGGGCGTAGATTTTGCCGGACAGGTCCCCGTTCATGGGCACCACCACCGACAGATTCTCCCCAAATCCAAAGCAGATCTCGTTGTTGGCGGTCAGATCGATAAACTCAGTGACCGAGCTGTCCAGCCGGTGCTCATAGAGGGCGGTGAGCAGCTGCCGAAGGCTCTCCAGCTTCCCCCGCTGGGCCTCGTCCACTGCCAGGGGGGTACCCACGGCGGGGACCAGCGGGGTCAGGCCCAGCACCTGGGCCCGATCCTGGAGCAGGCTCTCGTCCCCCCGCTCCAGCAGCTTGCACCAGGCGTCCATCAGCCACCACTCGCCGTCCTTCTGAATCACTGCCGCCGGGACGGTCTCGGCCACGTTGATCATCAGAGTGTCCGGCCACCGGCGGGTGATGTTCACCTCGAAGACATAGGGGAGCTCCCGCCGGATATCGCTGACAATTCGGGTTTTGTTCAGGCCGAACAGGTTATCGCCCCGCTGCACTCCAGTCACCGCAATGATCTCCGCCTCGGTATACCGGAGCTGGCCGGACACCGCAATGGTATCCACCCGGAAAAAAACCAGGCAGCCCGCCAAAATGGCGGCGCAGATGAGCAGCACGGACAACAGCTTATAGAGGAAGCCGAAGCGTCCCCTGTTCCGCCGCCGTCTGCGTCTGTTCCTTCTCGCCGCCATTCCGCCGTTCTCCTGTCCTCTGGTTTGCCGAGCGTTTCGCCGCTCTCTGTTGATTATAGCAGACGGTTTATAAGAAAAGGTAAAGAATTTCTTACATCTTTTCCGCCGTCATACCCGCCGGATGGCGGCCCCCAGCCCCCGAAGCCCCTCATCCAGCTGGCAGTATCCCCGGTCGATGTGGTGCAGGCCGGTGATCCGACTCTCCCCGGCTGCGCCCAGGGCGGCCACCACTAGGGCGGCGCCCCCCCGCAGGTCGTGGGCCCGCACCCCCGCCCCGTGCAGAGCGGGCACGCCGCAGACCACCGCCACCCGGCCCTCCACCTTAATGTCGGCCCCCATGCGGCGGAGCTCATCCACATGGCGGTAGCGGCTGTCAAAGATATTTTCCACAAAGACGGTAGCCCCTGTCCCCCGGGCAAAGGCCGCCATCACGGGGGCCTGAGCGTCGGTGGGAAAGCCAGGGTAGGGCGCAGTCCGGATGGGGCACACCGCCCGCAGGGGGGCCTCGCCGCGAAGCACGATGCGGTCCGGGCCGCTGCGCAGCACGCAGCCCCCCTCGGCCAGCACGGCGCTCACGGTGGACAGGTGCCGGTAGTCGGCCCCCACCACCTCCACCTCGCCCCCGGCAGCGGCCGCCGCCGCCAGATATGTACAGGCCACGATGCGATCTCCCATGACGGTGTAGCTCCCACCGTGGAGGGGCAGTCCCCCCCGGACAGCGATCACCGAGCTCCCCGCCCCTCGCACATCAGCCCCCAGGGCCCGCAGAAACCGCTGCAAATCCACGATCTCCGGCTCCCGGGCGGCGTTGGTGATGGTGGTGTCGCCCTGGGCGCCCACCGCCGCCAGCATGGCGTTCTCCGTAGCCCCCACGCTGGGGATAGACAGGGCGATGTCGCACCCCCGCAGCCGTCCGGCACAGCGCAGCACCCCGGCCTCCTCCTGGATCTCCACCCCCAGGGCGCGCAGGGCAGCCAAATGCAGGTCAATCGGGCGTGGCCCCAACTCACAGCCGCCGGGGTAGGACATCACCGCCCGGCCCGTCCGGCCCAGCACCGCCCCCAGAAAGATCACCGAGGAGCGCATCTCCCGCATCAGATCCTCGGGCACCTCGTCCCGGGTCAGGACTGATGCGTCCACCCGCACCATATCCCCGGTCCGCTCCACCCGGCACCCCAGGTGGTGCAGGATCTCCAGGGATGCGGTCACATCCGAGAGGGCCGGGCAGTTGTGAATGACACACTCCTCCGGAGCCAGAATGGCGGCCGCCAGAATCGGCAGCACACTGTTTTTCGCCCCGTGTACCTGGACCTCGCCCCGCAGGCGGCGTCCGCCTTCTACCAAAAAAGCACTCATATGGTCCGTCCTCCGCACAAAATTAGGTCCTTTCCATCGAACCATACTATGCGGAAGCGGAGAGGGGGGTTAACGGGCGGCCAGCAGGCCGGTCAAAACGCCGTAGATCTGCTCGGCCGCATCGGGGACGGCCATAGCCCGGAGGGCCCGGCTCATCTCCTCCCGCCGGTCCGGATCGGCCAGGAGCCCGGCGGCCGTCTGATAGAGGCTCTCCCCGGAGCACGCCCCTTCCGGCAGGAGGACCGCGCCCCCTGCCCGCTCCAGAACCCGGGCATTCTTGGTCTGGTGGTCGGCGGTCACGTTGGGGGAGGGAATCAAAATGGCGGGCCGGGCAATGGCGGCCAGCTCTGCGATGGTGGAGGCCCCCGCCCGGCAGATTACCAGGTCGGCGGCCGCCATGGCCAGCGGCATATCGTAGATATAGGGCCGCAGGTCCAGCGCCGGGTTTTTGGGGGCCGTCTTGGCCATGGCCTCATAGTTGCGCCCCGCGCCGTGGATCTGGAGGAAGGGGAAGCCCGCCCGCTCCGCCAGCCGGAAGCTCTCGGACATATACCCGTTCATCACGTCGGCCCCCAGAGAGCCGAAGAAGGACAGCAGCAGGGGCCGGCTGTCCGTCAGGCCCAACTGGGCCCGGGCCTCCCGCCGGTTGCAGCGGAAGAAGTCTCCCCGCACCGGCGTGCCCGTTACCACCACCTTCTCCGGCTGCTCGTAGTGGTCCCGGCTCTCCGAGAAGCCCACCATCACCTTATCCACCACCTTGGAGAGGGCCTTGGTGGTGAGCCCGGGGACGGCGTTGGACTCGTGTACGGCGGTGGGGATCCCCCGGCGGGCCGCCGCGCTGACCACCGGATAGGAGGCATAGCCCCCCGTCCCCACCACCAGATCCGGCTGAAAGCCGTCCAGAATGGCGTCGGCCTGCTTTTTCGACCTTCCCATATTGAACAGGGTCTTCACATTGTGTCCCACCGCCGCCGGGGTCAGGGACCGCCGGAAATTGGTGATGGTCACGGTCCGGATCTCGTAGCCCTCCTTGGGAACCAGCCGGGTCTCCATGCCCCCGTCCGCTCCCACAAAGAGAACCTCGCAGCCCGGGTGCCGCTCCTGAAAGAGCCGGGCCAGGGCTACCGCAGGGTTGATATGCCCTGCGGTTCCGCCGCAGGTAAAAAGAAGCTTCATAGCTGTGCCCCTCTCGTTGTTCTGTGAGCCTGTATTCAGCGGTGTGACTACAGGTTCTGATTGGCATGCTGCGCTCAGCCCTGCTTGGGTGCGGGGATCTGGCGGGAGACACCCAGGATGATCCCCATCTCGATCAGCTGAATGATCAGGGCGGAGCCCCCGTAGCTGAAAAAGGGGAGCGAAATGCCAGTTGTGGGGATGAAATTGGTGACGACGGCGATATTCAAAAACACCTGGACCGCCAGCAGGGTGGTGAACCCCACCACCAGCAGGGCGCCGAAGCGATCCCGGGCGTGGATGGCAATCCAGTAGCCCCGGATGATCAGCAGGGCGAAGAGCAGCAGCACCACCGCCGCCCCCACCAGCCCCAGCTCCTCACACACAATGGAGAAAATAAAATCGTTCTCCGGCTCAGGCAGATAGAGGAATTTCTGCCTGCTTTTGCCAAGCCCCAGGCCGTACAGGCCGCCGGAGCCGATGGCGTAGAGGGACTGGATAGTCTGGAAGCCGTCCCCCAGCGGATCGGACCATGGGTCCCGCCAGATGTTGATGCGCTTTGACATATAGTTGGTGTTGTTGATGATGAACCAGAGCGCCGCCGCCACCACCGCGCCGCCGCCGATAAACCAGTAGAGCTTGATCCCGGCGGCAAAGAGGACAGCCGCTCCGCCTACCAGAATCAGGATCGTACCCGACATATGGGGCTCCAGCAGCATGAGTCCGGCCACCACCCCCAGCACCAGGATATAGGGCACCAGCTCCAGAAAGCCGATGCGCTGCAAAAGACCTAAGATGCCGCTGAGGTTGGAGCGGGGGTCGATGCGCCGGGGTTTTTCGGTGTTCCGTTTGGACAATCGGGCCGCAAAATAGAGCACTACCCCCAGCTTGGCGATCTCCGAGGGCTGGAGGCTGCCCACCACCGGCAGGCGGATCCACCGCTGGGCGCCCACGGTCTCCTTTCCGTAGCCCAGCGGGGTGAAGACCACCAGCAGCAGAAGAATCGACACCCCCAGGGCAAAGACCGACAGCCACCGGAAGGACTGGTAGTTGATCTTGGAGGTCACATACATGACTGCGATACCGGCCACTGCAAAGAGCATCTGACGGATAAAGTAATAGGCCGGATCATTTTTTGCCACCTTCGGATCGTAAAAGGCGGTGGCGAAGGAGGCCGAGAAGACCATCACCACACCGATGCCGGTCAGCAGGATCACCAGCAGCATGAAGGGCAGATCCACCGGCCCCCGGGCCAGCTGCTCCTCCATGGTCAGATCGCGTTTGAGCTTGCGGGCCACAGCGGACCTCCTTTCTGCCTACCGGCGTTCAGGCAAAGGGAAACGGATATCGGTACATGACGCCCCAGAAGGACAGAGCGCAGCAGACCAGGGTGATTAGGCTGATAACGCAGAAGAGCTTGATCTCGCTCCCGCCGCCCATCTCCACGTGGTGGTCC
>CANSQX010000117.1 GCA_947649225.1 uncultured Flavonifractor sp. | reverse complement strand
TGCTGCCTTCAGCACGTTGCTCAAGCGGTTTTAGCCTATTGGTACAGCTTCTTATACCGGATGACCGTCTGCTTGACAAGATAAAATTGGCCCTGGCGTCCGGCTCCATAGCAAGGAGGCGCATGACCTCACGTCATGCGCCTCCTTGAGGGATCGGACAGCAGCCGGGAGAGCGGTTACTTGCACACCCCGGCCAGCCAGGCGAACATTTCGTCCAGCTCATAGTCGCCGGCGTGGCCCTGCTCCCACTGCATCTTGAAGTCCACGTCGTGGCCGCCGTTCATCAGGGCGGTGGCGTAGTTAGCAGCGATGGTCTGGGCGGTGTCGTGGTCCTTGTTGCCCACGCGCACATAGAAGTGCTCGGCAAACTGGGACTCGCCCTTGGACTCGTTGGCGATCCAGTACATGGGGTTGTACAGGTTGGCCAGGGCCTTCACCTCATCAGAGACCACATAGTCCTCGGCCTTGAGGTCCGTCCAGAAGCCGCCCTCCTGTGCCTCGGCCAGGGCCTGGGACAGGAAGTTGCTGAAATTGCGGTTCTGCTCGGTGTAGGTGCCATAGACGCTGTTCTCGCTGTAGAAGGACTCATAGAAGGGCTCACCCGCGTGGCGGCCGGGGATGTCGTTGAAGGAGGGGACGGTCTTCATCTTCAGGGCGCTCTTGTACCAGCCGGTAACATAGGCCGCGAAGTCCGTGACCTCGGCGGTCTTGGTCTTGGCGTCGTAGGTCAGCCAGGAGCTGATCGTCCGGCCCTGCTGATCCTCGGAGTCCAGATAGGCCTTGATCTCGGCGGCAGTCATCTTGTTCAGGTACTCGGTGGCGGCGGCGTTGATGTGGCTCATCAGGTAGTCCATGTAGGAGCCGGAGTAGAGGTCCTTCTCATCCAGGGTCAGAGCCTCGCCGGTGGCAGGGTCCTTCAGGCCCAGGCTGTTCAGGTAGGCGGGATAGTAGGAGGCCATGATGTCGGACAGGGCCTCGTCGGCCTTGCAGGCGTCGTCCTGGTAGAACTCCAGATCGTAATAGGGGTTATAGTTCCACTCGTAGGCGATCTCCACGTTCTCCAGGTCGATGATGGGGCAGAAGTTGCAGGCGGCGAAGATCTTGTCGCTGGTAGCGGCGGCGCCGATCTCGTCCAGGTAGGGCTGATAGAGGGCGCTGTCGCCGGAGGTGCCCAGGATGGCGCCCATGGCGCCGGAGGCGGAGGTGCCGTCCACGATAATCTTGCCGCAGTCGCCGGCCATGACCTCGTCGTTGAGGCGCAGGTAGCGGATGGCGGCCTTCAGGTCCACCACGTTGGCGGGGCCGCAGCCGTAGAAGGCGTCGTTGCCCTCGGCATCCTTATAGGTAACATTGCGGCCGCGGGCGGCGGGAGAGACCACCACGTAGCCCTCGGACAGGGCCCGGGCCAGGGTGGGCCAGCTGCGCTCGTTCTCAGGGGTGACCTTGCTGGCGGCCATGTACGCGCCGGAGCTGCTGAAGAAGAAGATGGGGGAATCCTCATCCGCGCCCTCGGGCACATAGACGTTCATAGACTGGAGCTCGGTATCGAAGGGGTTGGCGCAGTACACCAGGTCGGTGTAAGCGGTGTAGGCCACGTCCTGCTCCCCCACCTTGGTGGTGGCGGCGGTACCGGACTCGGGGTCGAAGACCAGGGAGATGGCGGCCGCCTTGCTGGTGATGACGGCGGCGTCTGCCCCGGCGTCATAGTCCACGCCGAAGCCCAGAGCCTCGCCCAGGTCGCGGAGCTTGAAGAAGTTATTGCCGCCCAGGGCATACACGCTGGCCTCCACCACGGAGCCGTTGACGTTCAGCTTCCAGTCGCTGACGGCGCAGGTGGCCGACTTGTCGGTACCGGTCTGGAGCTCGCCGCCGTTGGGGGTGTAGGCCTTGCCGGTCTCCACCACAATGACGCTGCCCTCGCCGGCGGTGACGGCGAACTGAGAGCCGGTGCCGTTGAGGAGCTGGGCGATGTCGCGGAGCTTGAAGTAGTTGTAGCCTGCGATGGCGTAGGCCTCGATCTCCACTTCCTTCCCGTCCACCACCAGGGTCTGGGCGCTGGGAGCCGCGGAGGGGGCCGCGGTGTCCTCCGCCGCAAACGCGGGGACGGCCAGGGAGGTGAGCAGAGCCAGGGCCAGGAGGCTGACCACAAGCCGGGACAGCGGGTTGTGCTTGAACATAATAGACATCTCTCCTTTTCAAATAGGGCGTTTTTGCTGGGAAACGGTTGAAATGCGACACCTCGCTATGATAAAATAATACCATACTATGACAAGCTGCAACATATCCAAAGTGGATACGGGTGATTCCAAAATGGAAAGGCTGGGTTCTCCTTGAGCATGGAAAAATACTGCACCTTTCTGGCGGCGGCCGAGGCTCAGTCCTTCAGCGCGGCGGCCGAGCGCCTCTTTCTGTCTCCCTCCGCCGTCTCCAAGCACATTGCGGCGCTGGAGGAGGAGCTGGGCGCGGCTCTCTTCGTGCGCAACAAATCAGGGGTGCGGCTCACGGAGGCGGGCCGGCTGTGCGTGCCCTATATGCAGCGGATAACCGAACTCTACCGCCGCATGGCCCACGAGCTGGGGGAGACCGGCCGGGCGGACAGGCTCTCCCTGTGCAGCATTCCCCTCCAGGCGGCCATGGGATTGCCCAGGCTGGTGGGGGCCTTCCGGGCGGCCAACCCGGGCCTCTCCCTCCAGCTGGAGGAGCGCCACGGCCTGCACATCGCCCAGGCCGTCCTCTCGGGGGAGTTCGAGCTGGCCTTCTCCGCCGACCGCTATCTGCCCCTGGAGCGCCTGGAGTATCTGGAGCTGGGGGGAGACAGCATCGTGGCGGTCCTGCCGGAGGGCCACCCCCTGGCCAATCAGGAGACCATCGCCCTGGCCGGGCTCCGGGACGACCCCTTTCTCCTCCTCCCCCCTGCTACCGGGACCTACGGGGCCTATCTGGAGCTGTGCAGCGCCGCCGGGTTCCAGCCGGTGGTGCGGCTGCACACGGAGCGGGAGGAGAACCTGCTGCAATTTGTCTCCCAGGGGATGGGCGTCACCCTGCTGCCCGGGCGGCTGGCCCGGAGCGTCCCGGTCAAGGGTGTGTGTCTGGCGGCCCTGGAGGGAGATCCCCGGTGGCGGATGCTGCTGATCTGGGCCCGGGGCCGTTCCCTCTCCCCTGCGGCCATAAAATTCCGTGATTTCGCGGTCCAGTTCTACCTCCGGAGCGGAGTCCCCGGCGGGCAATGAACTCCGGCAAAGACAACAGCCGCCTGTCCGGCACGCAGTGCGTGCCGGACAGGCGGCTGTGTTTCCTCCGCTTACCGGGCGGGGGGCAGATACTCCAGGGGGTCCACTGCCTCCCCCTCCTCCGTCATACCGAAGTGCAGGTGGGTGCGGCGGGCGCTCTCGGCGATGGCGGTCTGTCCCACCGAGCCGATAACGTCCCCGGTGGTCACCACGTCGCCCACTGCCACCGTGGGGGCGGCGGTCAGGTTGGCATAGGTGCTCACCAGGCCGTTGCCGTGGTCAATCACCACCACCGTACCCATCAGGTCGTCCTGATCCACGGCGGTGACGGTGCCCCCGGCTGCGGCCAGCACCTGGGTACCCAGGCTGGAGGCAATATCGAGCCCCGTATGGGTACGCCAGTCGCCCATGGTCTCATCGTAGAGCAGGGTGTCCGCCGAGAAGACCGCCACCAGCTCCCCCCGGACCGGCCAGGTGAACACAGAGGAGGTGGTCACCGGCGCAGGGGCCGTGGGCGCAGGGGTGGGGACCGGCGTGGGGGCCGGGACGGGGGTCGCGGCCGCCTGGATGGCGGGGCGCGGGGTGGGGACGGCCGGGGGCTCCGGCCGGACGGCGGCCTCCGGCGTGGGCGCCGGGGTCACAGTCACCTGGGCGGGACCGGATACTGCGGTGTCCGGCCCGTCCGGCTGCATGGAGGAAAAGAGATAATAGCCCGAAATTCCTATTGCGGCGACGCACAGGAAAAGGACTATGTAGAAGCCCTTTCCCGCCAGAAAGTCGCCGGCGCGTTCCAAGATTGGTTTTTTCATGGTTCCAATTAGCACCTCCGAGCCTATTGTGGACAGGCCCGGGCCCGGTTATACATGGAACCGGAAAATTTTTGTACTACAGCGCCACGATGGCTGGCACCAGAATGGGCACCGCCAGGGAGAGGATCACCCCCGAGGCAAAGGAGTAGATGGCAATGCGCTCATGGGTGGCCCCCACCACCACGGGGAGCACCGTATCCATGGCCGCCGCGCCGGGGAGGGCGGCGCACTCCACATACCCCAGGTATTTGGCCACAAAGGGGATGGCGATGATGGAGAAGATCTCCCGCATGACGTTGGAGAGAAAGGCCACCGCCGATACGGACAGGGAGTAGGGGGCCAGCAGCGTGGGGGCCAGAGAGTACCAGCCGAAGCCGGCGGAGGCCGCCACCGCATCCTTGACCCCCATGGGGAGGAGCAGCCCGGCCAGGGCGGCGCACCCCAGGGTTCCGGCGGCCACCGAGACCGGCACCAGCAGCACCTTCCACCCGGCCGCCTTGATATCGGCCAGCATGGTGCCCTGGCGGCCCATGTCCACCCCCACCAGGAAGAGGAGCAGGTAGAGGCCGAAGTCAATCACCGTCCCGCAGTAGGCCGCCACCGCGTCGGGAATCACGAAATAGCCCGCCAGCATCCCCAGGACCACGGCCAGCACAATCCACTTGGTGAGGGAGTTGTCCGCCTTGCCCTGACCGGCGGAGGCCTTGGCCTCCCCGCCGGCGCTGCCCAGGGGCAGCGCCCACCGGTCCAGCTTCAGGACGAACCGCCGCAGGAGAAACAGGGCCAGGATGGACCCCGCCATGGCCAGCACCGTGATGAGCAGAGCGGCCAGGCCGATCTGGCCCAGGGAGGCGATCACCTCGTCGTTGGACCCCAGCTTCACGCCCAGGGAGACAATCAGAATCATCAGGGCCAGAAACTGGAGGCGGCTCAGCCAGGGCATGGGGCGGCTGCGGACGGCCTTTCGGGAGCCAATCACTGCGCCTCCCGCCACCAGGCCGATGTAGATGGCCAGATTGACCAGGGTGCCTAGGGTGGTACTCATAAGAACGACATCCTTCCGTTTATTGGTCCTTCAAAAAGGCCAGGGCCCGCTCCAGGGCGTCCTCCCCCGGGGCCGTCTCGATATCGGGGGTCAGGGTGTCCGAGGGGTCCTCCTGATTGGGCCGGAGCCACTGCTTGTGGGAGATCCGCACCCCCAGGCCGGTATTGTCCAGCACCAGCCCCAGGAGATCCCCATAGTGGCTGGGCCGGTTGGCGCTGGGGCGTCCGATGACGTTCCCCAGCCCGCCGTCCCGCACATAGACCGCCAGCATGGTAGCCGAGCTGAAGGTGTCCCCGTCGGTGAGGACTACCAGCTCCACCTGGGGATTGGTCCGGGCGGCGCTCAAATCGGGGGCAAACCACTCCCCGCCCTCACTCTGGGCGTAGAACTGGGGATAGGTCTGCCGGGCCAGGGGGGAGTAACGGACGTAGGCCCCGTAGTCCGGGGGCGTCATGCCCAAGGCGTCCAGGAGCTGCACACAGGTGTCGGAATTGCCGCCGCCGTTGCCCCGGATGTCCAGAATGACCTGCCTCGTCCCGCTGCGCACCGCCTCCGCCAGCGCGGCCCGCTCCCGCTGAAAATCCCCGTTGTCCACGCACTGGTTGAAGTCCACATAGTAAACACCGCCGGTTTTCCGGGCGGAGATGACGGGCACATCTCCGGCAGGCTCCGGCTGGACCAGCCCCACCGTCCGGCTGGCGGTTCTGCCGTCCTCCGACAGAGTCAGGGTGAGGGCCCCGCCGGCGTCAAAGGCCGCGCCCGCCTTCTGGAGCAGGGCCGGGGAGGCCGCCCACACGGTGTGGTTTCCATCCCGCCCGGCCTGATTTTCGGCGGCGGTATAGGCGTCAATCACCGCGAACAGCGTCCCGGTGGGGACGCCGCCCACAGCGGTGACCTCCGTCCCGGTCAGGGCTCCGTCCCCGTCCAGCAGGTACAGGCGCTCCCCCTGTGCTGCCCATGCCGCATCCAAGGCGGGCTGCGGGACGCCGCCGAAGGGGTCCACTGCGGTGTGGGCGTCCTCCAGGGAGGCGGCGCAGGCCATCGCCGCCCAGGTGAAGTCCGCCAGGGTGCAGTCCGGATCGGCTGCCTGGGCCAGCAGGGCCTCCTTTGCCGCCGCGTACCCCTCGGGAACCGTCCCCAGGGCAAAGGCCGGGTGGGTCTGCTCCAGGGTCTCAATCAGCTGGAGGGCGTCCTCGTGCAGGGGGGCGAGGCCCACCCGCACGGTATGGGTCTCCGGATCCCACTCCACCCGCTTGCCCAGGGCCTCTCCCAGGGCGCGCACGGGAACGTAGGTGGTGCCGCCGGCCACGAAGGGCTCAGCCGGCTTGCCGGCGGAATCGGTCAGCTCCACCGGCTTGCCGTTCACCTCCAGCCGGATGCCCATATACTGGGCCTCCAGCTGCCGGGTGGCCACGGTCCCGGCCGCCGCCGCCGTCCCCATCATCAGCGCCGCCGCGCAGCCCAGAGCCAGCGCTGCTTTCTGCCATCTCCGCATTTAAAAAACCGCCTTTCCATCCAATCATGGCATAAAAAGGGACCCCGGCAAGCCGGGGTCCCGCGCCTTATCACGATTGTATCACTTTATCTCCCGGCTGTCTACCTCGGTCCGGAGAAGTTCTGCAAAGGCCTCCAGGCTCATGGCGCCCAGGTCCTCGCCGGTGCGGCGGCGGACCGAGACGGTGCCGTTCTCCATGTCCCGGTCGCCCACCACCAGCATATAGGGGATCTTCTCCAGGGTGGCCTCCCGGATCTTCTTGCCGATCTTCTCATTGCGGTCGTCCACCTCCGCCCGGAAGCCCTTGGCGTCCAGCTGGGCGGTCACATCCCCGGCGTATGCCTCCGCCCGGTCGGTGACGGGCAGCAGCTTCACCTGCACGGGGGCCAGCCAGGCCGGGAATGCTCCGGCAAAGTGCTCGGTGATCACGCCGATAAACCGCTCGATAGACCCCAGCACCACCCGGTGGATCATCACGGGGCGGTGCTTCGCCCCGTCCTCGCCGGTGTACTCCAGCTCGAACCGCTCGGGCAGCTGGCTGTCCAGCTGGATGGTGCCGCACTGCCAGGTGCGGCCCAGGGAGTCGGCCAGGTGGAAGTCCAGCTTGGGTCCGTAGAAAGCCCCATCCCCCTCGTTGATGACGAACTCCTTGCCCATGCCGGTAATGGCGTCCTTCAGAATGTCCTGGTTGCGCTCCCACTCCTCCACGGTGCCGATGTGGTCCTCAGGCATGGTGGAGAGCTCGATGGTGTAGGTCAGGCCGAAGGTGGAGTACACCTCGTCAAAGAGGCGCACGGTCTCCTGGATCACGTCCTTCATCTGGTCCCGGGTCATGAAGACGTGGGCGTCGTCCTGGGTGAAGCAGCGCACCCGGAACAGGCCGTGGAGGG
>CANSQX010000116.1 GCA_947649225.1 uncultured Flavonifractor sp. | reverse complement strand
CTCCGCCGCCCAGTACATCTGCACCCCGCCGAACACAGAGGCGGACACGTCGGTCTCGTCGGCGCTCACCCAGCGCATGGCGTTGGCCGGGCTGGAACAGGTGTAGCGGTCCAGCCGGTTGAGCAGGGGGCTCTGCTGCACGGCGCTCTCCAGGATCATCCCGGCAAAGTCGGTCTGGAGGGCAAAGCCCCCGTCCGCGCCGGCGCCCTCGTTCACCCCCAGCACCGCGTTGTTCACCCGCTGGAGCCGCCCGTCCTCCACGTGGTGCTTGCGGAAGGCGTAGATGGCCCGCAGCTGCTCCCCCAGGCTGGCGAAGGGCTGCTCCCGGGCGTTAGGCGCACCGTCCCCGGCGGGCGGGGCGTGGAGCACGCCGTCATAGCCGCCGCCGGCGGGGGCGGCGTTTTTCCGGCTCTCGTCCAGCAGCTTCTCCAGGGTCTGGAGCTGGGCGTTGATGCCGGCCATCCGGTCCGCCAGGGCCCCGGCCTCCTCCAGCTTCCCCTCCTCCACCAGGGCCTGGGCCTGGGTGTTGAGCTCCGCCTTTTCTGCCCGGAGCCCGGTGATTTTCTCCATGTAGTCCATGCTGTTTTCCCTCCTTATTGATTTGCAAGCACCCGGAGCCGTGTCAGGATGCGTTTTGCCTGTGCTTCCCGCCGGTCCGCCCGGTGGGCCCGGTACCGGGCGCGCATGGCGGCGGTCAGCCGGATGCGCCCGCCCGGGGCCGCGGCGGTGAAGGCCGCCGGATCGCCCGCCTCCCCGCCGTCCTCCAGCGCCGCGATCCCGTCCAGCAGCCCGTATTCCAGGGCCTGGGCTGGGGTGATCCAGATGTTCTGGTCCATCAGCGCCGCCAGGGCCTCCCGTCCGGCGGCGCCCCGCCGGGCCGTATACATCTCCAAAATACAGTCCCGGGCATTGCGCAGGGCCTGGGCGGAGCGCTCCAGCTCCTGGTAGTCCCCCTCGGCCCCGCCGGACGGGTTGTGGTAGCAGAGCAGGGCCCCCGGCTCGCTCCGGATGACCGTGCAGGCCGAGACCGCCAGGGTGGCCGCAGAGGCCCCGTAGCCCTGAAACAACGCCTCGGTCCGGCCCGGGTAGCGGCGGAGCATGGACCGGATCTCGCCCCCCACCGCCATGTCCCCGCCGGGGGAGTTGACCAGGATGGTCACATCCTCCCCGCCCGCCGCCTCCAGGGCGGCGGCAATGTCCATGGGGGCGGTGAGGTCCCGCCACCCCCACCAGCGCAGGATATCGGCGCTGTCGTTGTCCCACAGCTCCCCCCGGAGCTGGATGTCCGGCATATCAAGCATCTCCCTTCAGGATGGACGCCAGGGCGCCCAGGTTTTTGGTGGCCAGGAAGGAGGCCCCCAGCCCGCCGGGGATGGGGTTTTTCTCCTCCTTGGCCCGGCACTCGTCCGGGCAGTAGACGGCGTTCTGGATCATCTTTTCGTAGAAACCGGCCCGGGTGGCCGGGTCGGCCCGGAGCAGGACCTCCACGTTGCCCCGCACATACCACCCGTCCGCCCGCTGGCGGTGGGTGAGCAGCTTGTACCCGTCCTCCTGCTCCCACTGGACCACATAGGGGAGCAGGGTGTCGGTCACATAGTTGAGCCGCTGCTGGGCGTTGCTGTCGTAGCTCTCGCGCCCGGTCTGGAGCATGTGCCTGGGGATGCCGGTAAAGCGGCTGATCTCCTCCACGGAAAAGGCCCGGCTCTCCATGAACTGGGCGTCCCGCTGGTTGAGGCCGATGGGGGTGTACTTCATGGTGTGGTCCAGCACCGCCACCGCGAAGGCGTCCTGATTGGAAAAACGCTGGAACTCCTTCCGGACCTTCTCCCGGGTCTCCGGCGCGGCGTGGGTGTCCAGCTCCACCACGCCGGTAATCCGGGCCCCGTTCTGATAGAATTTCTTGCCGTAGCGCTGGGCCATGCCGTCGGCGGCCACGGCCTCCCTGGCCAGGTCCAGCAGCCCACGGCCCCGCACCCCGTCGTAGGTCTCGAAGTAGAGGAGCGACAGCTCATAGGCCGCGAAGCTCCGCCTCACGCCGTCCACGTCGTAGTCGTACCAGTAGGCCCCGACCTCCCGGTCGTACCGGATGGAGCAGCACTCCGTGGGCAGGGGCAGGCGGCCGGTGAGCCGCCCGGCGGCGTCCCGCTGGTTCCAGCAGGCCCCGAACCCCCGCCAGAAGGCGTTGGACATGAGCACCTTCCGGCACAGGTAGGGGGACATCTGGGGGTTTGGCCGCTCCTTCAGCACCCGGTCCAGGTCCGCGTTCCGGACCGGCTCCCGGGCCTCCCCGTTCCTCCGGTACACCCCGAAGGGAATCAGGCCGAAGGAATTGCTCAAAATCCGGTGGGCCGCCGCCACCGGGGAGAGGCGCTCCGCGCTCTTCCGGCTGACCTCCAGCTCCTCCCCGCCCAGAAAGAGCCGCCGGAATAGGGCCTGTGCCTCCTCCCACTCCAGGGCGCGCTGCTCTGCAGCGGCTTTGGGCCGCCCCAGCGCCCGGTCTAGCAGCATCCGCCCCCGCCCCCTCTCCTGGACCGGGCCACCAGCAGGGCCCCCGCCGCCAGACAGGCTCCCGCCGCCAGCAGCGCCGCCGGACGCCCCCACAGCTCCGCCGCCGCCAGGGTGAAGCACACCCCCGCCGCCAGCAGCAGCAGATCGTCCAGGTAGAGCGCCAGGACGGCCGGCAGCCTCTTGATTGCCTTCACGCTAAAACAACCCCCAATCCTCCGATAGTACGTGCTCGTTGATGTCCGGCCCCTGGGGCTCCTTCTCCATCACCGTAGCCATGGCGATGATCCAGGCCACCGTCACGTCAATGCGGCCCGCGCTGCGGTTTTTCATGGGTTTCACATTTTCATTGCCGTCCACGGCGCAGCGCACGTTGCCGAAATTCCAGCGGGCGCAGGTGTTGTGCTCGTGGAGCATCTCGTGCCTGCGCAGCAGCAGCTCCAGGCGCTTCATGGCGGGGGACATGCCCATCATGCCCTGGGAGATGGTGATCACTTCCAGCCCCGGCCGGCCCTCATGTCCCTCCATGAGCCGGGAGGAGAGGGTCCAGGCCATGGCCGGGTCCAGCCCCAGGGTGCGGATCCGGAACATGGACGCCGCCTCCCAAATGGCCGCCTCCACCATGGCATAATCCACGATGTCCCCCGGGCACCCGGTCAGAAACTCCGCCCGGATCCAGTCCCGGTAGGGCACGCCGTCCCGGTTTTCCCGCTCCGCGATGCCGTCCAGGGGCGTCCAGGCCCAGAAGAGCGCCGCCCAGCGCTCCAGCCCCGGCTGGGGCGGGAACACCAGCACGAAGGCGGTCAAGTCGGTGCTCTTGGACAGGTCCAGCCCGCCGTAGCAATACTTGCCCCTTAAAAATTCCCGCACGGCCCGCCGCCGCTGCGTGACCTTCAGCCCCCGCCACTCGTCCCGGTTCCACTGGGTTTTATCATAGATGGTGAGGGGCACCCAGCCCACGGATTTGGTTGCGATCCACTGGTTGAGCCGCAGCCAGCGGAACAGCCGTTCCGCCGCCTCGCTCTGTTTTGCGGCCCTGGCCCCGTCCCGGAACTCCCGCAGCTTCAAGTTGTGCCCCAGGCCGGGGTTGCATTGATACCAAAGGGCCTCGTCGTAGATGTCCAGCGCCGCGGCGGCGTCCGGATCGTCCCCGGTGATCACCGAAACGCCGTACATAATCGGGAGCCACCGGGGATCGTCGCTGTCGGTTTCCCGCTCCGGCTTTCCAGAGCGCCAGGCCAGAATCCGCCGGCATTTCTCATGGATCTCCCAGCCGATGCTTGTCCGGTCCGGGTCGTCCCCGGCGGTGGTGAGGACGATCACGGCCTGCTGCCGCCGGGCGGCGTTGGAGCCCGCCGTGAGCACGTCCCATAATCTCCGGTTGGGCTGGGCGTGGAGCTCATCGATGAGGATGCAGGAGAAGGAGTAGCCGTGCTTGGTCTCCGCGTCGGCGGAGTAGACCTTCAGCACGCCGCCATATTTGGTGTGGATCTCCCGCCTGCTGTCCCGGGCCCAGGCGACCGGGGCGTGCTCGGGCAGGCCCAGGCAGGTGTGCTCCACCATGTACTTGGCGGCCTGGTAGATGATATCCGCGTTGTTTTTGTCGGCGGCGAAGATGCCGATGTTGGGCAGCTTCTCCCCGTCCCACAGCAGGTGGTAGAGCCCCAGAGCGGCGGCGAACTCCGATTTGCCGTTCTTCTTGGGCAGCTCGTCGTAGAGAAACCGCCTATACCGCACCCAGGTCCCGTCCTCGTCCCGGACCTGGACGCCGTAGAACCCCTGAATGGCCTCCCGCTCCCAGGGGGCCAGCTCGAAGGGCTGTCCGGCCCACTCGTTCTGCCCGAAGCACAGCAGGGCGAAAAAGTCCAGCACATCCCGCACCGCCTCCGGGCTGTACCGCAGCTCGGCCCCGTCCTCCGGCGCGGGCACCGAAATCCCCGGTCCCAGCTCCAACAGCTCAGGCATGGGAACGGGCCTCCTGCCGCTCCCTCAGCATGGCCTCGAAGGGATTTTCCTCGGGCTCTTTGCTCTCCGGCAGCACCAGCCTGCACCGGCTGGTGACGGTGAGCCCCAGGTCAGAGGCGCACCGCTGGCACTGCTTGAAAAACCGGTCCTGAATCCGGCTGGCATCGTCCTGGCGTTTCAGGTCCTCGGTTTTCTGGGCCTCAAACACCGCCCGGGTGGCCTCCAGCCAGCTTTTCCGGGCCATGAGATACCGGGCCAGCACGTCCGCGTCCAGCACGGTAAACAGCCCGCAGTCCCGCAGCCGCTTGCCCAGCTCCACGTACTCCGGCCGTAAATCCTCCGGCAGATAGTTCGGGGCCCGGATCTGCTTGGGGATCTCCGGCTTCGCCTCCCCGGCGGCGCGTTT
Organism: uncultured Flavonifractor sp.; assembly: GCA_947649225.1. Classification (GTDB taxonomy): domain Bacteria; phylum Bacillota; class Clostridia; order Oscillospirales; family Oscillospiraceae; genus HGM12998. The sequence continues at coordinate 2,932 of CANSQX010000116.1, read as the reverse complement.
GACCTTCTCCGCCTTCGTCAGGTGCTTGCGGCCCTTGCCCTCCAGCACTTCAAGCCGCTCCCGCGGTCCCGGCATGAGTTCAGCTCCTTTCTCACTGTGCGCACTCAGGCCGCGGCAGCGGCCCCGCCGGGAGTCCGGCGCCGCAGCGTGAAGAAAATTTGCCAGTGGCAAATTTTTAGCGTAGGCCCGGACGGCTGTGCCGGCCGGGGGGAACCAAAGGCATACGACCCGAGCATGTCAAAATCAAGGGGCCCCCGCGCGGACCCAGCGCCAGCGGTCCGCGTGGGGAAAAAATCGTGCGTGAAGGGGTGTGCGCGGTCTGGCGCGGCCCGGCCAAAACTTTTTTGGGGCGGGGGGGGCTGCAAGGAACCCCGCGCGCCCGCCGCCGCGCCGCGCCCGCGCCCAAGGCTGCGGGCATTCCGGTCAAAAACGGCCCGGATTTTTGCCCCGGTTCGGGCCGTTTTCCCGCAGGGTTTTGCGGCTGTGGCAGCGGTGGCACAGGCTTTGCAGGTTGGCCCGGTCCGTGAAGAGCCGCCAATCGCCCTTGTGGTCCGTGATGTGGTCCACGTCGGTGGCCGGAGTCCGCAGGCCGCGCCGGGCGCAGGCGCGGCAGAAGGGCTCCCGCAGGAGCTGGCCGGGCCGTAAATCCCGGGTCCAGGCCGCCGTGCTGTACATCCAGTGCCAGGACGCGCTCTCCCGGCGCTCCGCCCACTTCGGACGGTGGGCGGCACAGTACCCGCCCGGCACCAGCGCATGGCACCCCGGATACCGGCACGGCCGCAGGGGCTTGTGGGCCATCCTCTCACCTCCGCGCAAAACAAAAAACCGGCACCAGCAACCGCCCCGTCTGGGGTCTGGTTACCGGCACCGGCTAATCACGTAGCACTGGCCACTTGCGATATTCACGATATGGACTGCCTTGCAGCTCCGGCACCAGAGCTGAAGGTTTTTCGCCTCCGTGTCCGGGCGGATAGCCTGATTGGTTTTTCGCCTGCACACCGGGCAGACTGCATAGCCGTCCTTGACCACCAGTTTATCACACTTCTCCCGATTCTGCAACGCTTTTTCCCTCCTGTGCGAGAAGTTATACCCTGCCCCAAGCCTGATAAAAGACGCGCGGGCTATTCCATTTGCGGCGGCGTCCAGGCCTCCAGCTCTTCCGTCCGCTCGGGCATCCAGTACTCCAGATACAGGAACGAACCGAAGGCGTTCTTTTTCTCCTCCCTCTTCAAGATGATGGCCCCGAAGGGCTCCTCCAGGGTCTCGCTCTCCTTGATGAACCCGGTCTCCGGCGGCGGCGGGCGTTTTAAGCCCAGAGAGGGGGTCCAGGTCCGGGCCCCCACCTCCGGCTTGCCGCAGGTGCGCGGCTCCTTGGTCAGGTACTGCGCCAGGGCCTCCAGCCCCAGCCCCCACGCCCGCAGGTACTGGATCTCCACGTCGGTCCCGCAGGTCCACAATTCCCGGAGGACCGCGAAGTCGTCCCCCACCGCGTTGACCACCAGGTGGTGGTGGACGTGCCTGCTTTTGGAGCTGTACTTCTCGGTGGTGTAGACGTACCGGAGGGGCTGGCCCCGCGCCTTCCGGTACGCCCGGAGTTTACATAAGTACCGCCGCACCAGCTTGATTCCCTCCGCCTTCTCCTCCGGGCGGTGGGCATCGTCATAGTTCAGGGTGACGTGGAGGTCCCGGGGCCCGAAATTGCAGTTCAAGACCTCCTGGAGCTTTTGGGCCGAGGTCCGCAGGTTCATCCGCTGCCGGGCCGCCGAGGAGAGCCGCAGCCGGGCGCGCCGGGCGGTCTCATTGCCCGTGCTGTTGGGCGCCGTGTACGCCGCCGCCCGCACCCACCGCCCCGCCGTGACAATCTTTTTCCGCTTCGCCATGGGCTATGCGTCCTCCCCGGCCGCGTCCAGCGCCCGGCCGATGGCCCGCCAGGCGGCCATGGGCAGCTGCTCCCCCAGCAGGGCGGCGCGGAGGCTGGACTCCTCCGGCCCGTTCGCCTGGGCGGCCAGAGCTTGCAGGCTCCCCAGTCCGCGGGCCTCCCGATACGCCGGCAGCCGCCGGTGGATCTCCCGCTTTTCCTTGGCGCACTTCCCGCTGAACGGGACCGCCCCGGCGGCGGGCTCCTCCCCGGACCCGGACGGCGGAGCCCCCCGGACCTCCGCCCGCCCCGGCTCCGGCAGCTCCGCCAGCTCCCAGAGCGTACCCTCCGGCAGAATCAGAACCCCCAGCGCCAGCCCCTCCAGCACCCGCCGCTGGAACGCCTCCAAATCCCGCCCCGGATACGCCGGAACCGTGATGATCAGTGTGTGCATGGCCGCTCCTCCCTCCGTGCTCTGCGGTTACTCCGCCCGCTCAAACCGCCGCAGCAGGTGCTCCCTCCAGGCGGGCGGGGCTGGCTCCGGCCTGGGCTCCTCCGGCCTGCGGCGGCAGGCCAGCCAAGTGTCCCCATACAGGGAATACGGCAAGTCGCGTATCACAACATTGGGATACCCACAGCAGAATTTGTCCGCATCGGAAAACCGGGAGCGTTTCCTGTAATATCCCGACTCCATACGATAAAATGGAACCAGCAGCTCGATCCACACCCATTCCTCCTCCAGCTCCCGCAGCTCCTCCAGGGTCAGGGGCTCGTTGGGCGGCGGGGCGGCTTTTGTGCGCAGCTGCCGGATAACCTCTATCGCCTCCAGCAGATCGGCCGTCAGACACTTGGACGTTGAGATCCGGTTCCAGACCTCCGCCAGCCTTCCGAGCAGCTGGTCTATGGCAAAATCGCTGTATACCATCACAGTTCCCTCCTGTTTTCCTGTTCCGCCGCGGCCTTTTCCCGCCGCCGCGGCCCGTTGACCACCTGAGTGAACCAGTCCGTGACAAACTGCCAGACCTCCGGGTCCTGGACATCGGCGGAGACATTGTGGTCCGTCCGGCACTGGAC
>CANSQX010000115.1 GCA_947649225.1 uncultured Flavonifractor sp. | reverse complement strand
AAAGGGGGGAAAGAAATTTAGGAACGACGGGGGAAAGGGCGGCCTCTAGGTTCAATGACAGCCCACGCTGATAGTAGTTTCGGACGCCCGATGGATTTGCCTAGTTTTACGGCAGCGGCTCGCCGCCGCTTGGGTGGCCCGCGTCGATTATAACGCCCAAACTTGATAGACTCTGCAATTCAATTTGTGCGTCTGACGGCCGCCACGCAGAGGATGCGCCGTATTGTAAGATATTTCGTTGAATCGGTGCAGGCGCAGCCCGGCACTGTCTCAACCAAATATCTATCTACACAGCGCATGGAAGCCAGTGGCGGCATAGAGCGCACTAAGAAAAACGCTTTCGCTATCAAGTTTTGCGGGGTAACAATCGCTCGGCGGGCGGCCTGGGCCGCCGTTGGTCACGACAAGCAACATCTGAACCGGCGAGTAACTACTTTCGATCAGGGAGGCTAACGAAAACCGTACCAGCCGCCCGACCCCGGGTCCAGGGCCGAAGCCCTGGCGTCTCTTTGCTACTTTCTCCACGGGGAGAAAGTAGGCCCCCGCGGCAGCGGCCCCGCCGGAGGCCTGGCAGGCCTCCCCCCACTTACCGGTGGTAGAGCTTATTGGTCTCGTACTGAGGCTCGCAGGTGAGCTGCATCCCCAGGCGCTTATAGGTGGTGGTATCGGCGGGGGAGAGGATCACCGAGGTATGGGCCTCGCAGCCCCGCAGGGCGGAGAGCTGGGCCAGGGCCTGGGCGGCCAGAGGATCCGTCGAGGCGCTGATAGCCAGGGCAATGAGAGTCTCGTCGCTGTGCAGGCGGGGGTTGGCCGAGCCCAGATTCCCCACCTTGACGGCCTGGATGGGCTCGATGGCGGCCCGGGAGATGAGGTGCTTCTCGTGGGGGATCCCGGCCAGAGCCTTCAGGGCGTTGAGCAGGGTGGCGGCGGAGGCACCCATCAGGTCGGTGGTCTTGCCGGTGACCACCTCGCCGCCGGGCAGCTCGATGGCCCCGGCGGGGTTGCCCGTCTGCTCGGCCACCGCCAGGGCGGCGGCGATGGCCGGCCGGAGCGCCGCGTCCACCTTGGCCTGCTTCATCAGCAGCTCCAGCTTGTACACCGTCTCGTCCCCGCAGCGGCCCTGCCGCCGCTCGCACATGGCCTCGTAGTAGCGGCGAATGATCTCCTGCCGGGCGGCGGCGCAGACCGCCTCGTCATCCACGATACAGCTGCCCGCCATGTTGACCCCCATATCGGTGGGAGACTGGTAGGGACAGCGGCCCATAATCTCCTCAAAAATGGCCGAAAGCACGGGGAAAATCTCCACGTCCCGGTTGTAGTTCACCGTGGTCTCCCCATAGGCGCTCAGGTGGAAGGGGTCGATCATGTTCACGTCGTTCAGGTCGGCGGTGGCCGCCTCATAGGCCAGATTCACCGGGTGCTGGAGGGGCAGGTTCCAGATGGGGAAGGTCTCAAACTTGGCGTAGCCCGCCTGTACCCCGCGCTTGTGCTCGTGATAGAGCTGGGAGAGACAGACCGCCATCTTGCCGCTGCCGGGGCCGGGGGCGGTCACCACCACCAGGGGGCGCCGGGTCTCCACGTAGTCGTTGCGGCCGTAGCCCTCGTCGCTGACAATTAGGGGGATGTTGTTGGGATAGCCCTGGATGGAGTAGTGAAGATAGACCCGGAGCCCCAGCTCCTCCAGCCGCTTTTTGAAGCCCACGGCGGCCGTCTGCCCGGCGTACTGGGTAATCACCACGCTGCCCACATAGAGCCCCTTGGCCCGGAAGGCGTCGATGAGCCGGAGCACATCCACATCATAGGTGATTCCCAGGTCGCCCCGCACCTTGTTCTTCTCGATGTCCGAGGCGCAGATGGCCACCACAATCTCCGCCTTTTCCTGGAGCTGGCAGAGCATCCGGATTTTGCTGTCCGGCTCAAAGCCCGGCAGCACCCGGGAGGCGTGGAAGTCGTCAAAGAGCTTGCCGCCGAACTCTAAGTAGAGCTTGTTGCCGAACTGGGCAATCCGCTCCATGATGTGGAGGGACTGTGTCTCCAAATACTGCTTGTTGTCAAAGCCGATCCTGTTCATATACCCGCATCCTTCCCATTTGGGCGCGGCCCGCCATTCCGCCGCGTCCGCAGCCTGATCCATTCCATACAAACGGAACCAGTATAGCATAATCCGCCCTTTTTTTCCACCCGCGGCGGGAAGTTTTTTGCAGAGGTACACGCCGCCGTGGGTTGGGCGGAGGCATCGCATGGCGCCAGGTGAGAGGCGCGGCGGTTATCCGGTGCGCCTGATAAGCAGGCATGCCTCTCTCTGGGCCCCGACCCATGGTGGATGCGCGGGAACAGGCGCGAGAGGCGCTGGATATTGCATCGGGAGGCGGCCGGCGAAGCATTCGCTGGCCGCCTCCCGATGTTCTGGCTGGCTTCCTTCGTATATCGCTCCAGAGTGGAGCGCCCCTCAAGCAGGCGGCAGGCCGTTTGAGGCCGTTCCTCCCCCTGCCTGTCCCCCCGCTGTGCGTGTTTGGGAGGGGCGTTTGATCGTTCCGGAAAGAACGTCAGCCCTGGCCGGTAAACTCCCCCACCCGGGCCAGGATTTGTCCCATCAGCCGGTCGAACTCAGCCAGGGGCTCGGAGGCAAACTCCAACGCGCCCTTTTTCCCCCGGACCAGCCAGAAGATGGCCACCAGGTACTCCACCTGCCCCTTGCCCAGCTGCCGGGCCAGCGGCCGGCCGTCCCGGAACACGTAGACGGTCAGCCGGCTGGCATAGCGCCCGGGCAGCTTGCCCTTCTCCCGCAGGGGGTAGAGGGCGGCCCGTCCGCCGGCCCCCTCCTTGAGCTGGACCAGCCTGGGGCGCAGCTCCACCCCCAGCTTTTTGGCCCGCTTTCCGTACTCGGCCAGCCGGACCTCACAGGCCTGCATGACGCCGCCCTCGAAGTCCAGGACCCGTTTTACGTCCCCCTGGGGGACCACTCCGCCGATTCCGGCCATGGTCCATCTCTCCTCTTGATAATGAAATGATGTGGAGGCTCCACCCCTGGACCCCCGCCGCCCTTTGAAACAGGCGGCCCAAAAGGCCCATTATTTGCCTAACGCCTGATTTTTTTCAAAGGCCGCTGTTACGGCCTCGATCACCGCGGCGCGGAAGCCCCGCTTCTCCAGCGCGGCCACCCCGGCGATGGTGGAGCCCCCGGGGGAGCACACGGCGTCCCGTAGCGCCGCCGGGTGCCCGCCGCTCTCCAGCACCATCGCCGCCGCACCCAGGACGGTCTGGGCCGCGTAGATCTGGGCCGCCCGCCGGGGCAGGCCGGTCAGAACCCCGGCGTCGGCCATGGCCTCGATCAGCTGATAGACATAGGCAGGGCCACACCCCGCCACCGCAGTGAACTGGTCCATCAGCGCCTCGGGGATCCGCTCCACCCGGCCGGCCTCGCTCAAAATCTCCTCCACGGCGGCAAAGTGGCGCTCCTCCACGTCTGGCGCGGCGGTGAGGGCCAGCATCCCATGCCCAATGGAGGCACAGGTGTTGGGCATCACCCGCAGCACAGGGATCCCCTCGCCCACCCAGCTCTGGATGGACGCGGTGGTCACGCCGGCGGCGATGGAGACCACTGTCCGGCCCGCCAGCGCGGGGGCCAGCTCCTTGACGGTCTGGGCCAGCGCCTGGGGCTTGACGCACAGGAAGATATAGCTGGCTCTTGCCGCTGCCGCCGCGCCCTCTCCGGTGGAGGCGCAGCCCAGGCGCTCGGCCATTTCCTGCGCCTTTCCGGCCTGGAGGTCGCTGATCACCACCTGGTCCGGACCGATGGCCCGGCAGGCCGCCTCCACCAGCGCCCCGCCCATATTTCCCGTGCCAATAAAGGCCGCTTTTCGATTCATAGCTTGTTTTCCCTGCCTTCCCGCCGGGCCCACGCTGGGGGGTTCCGGCTATTTCACGCTATTGTACCACAGATGAGGGCAAATTGCGAAGGTTTTTCTGCGGATGGCGGCCGCTCCTCCGGATGCCGAAATTTCAGGGCGGAATTTGTGCAACTCGCATAGCAGCGCTCCAATGGCCCTCGCTTTCTGACCTTCTTGTCAAAATTGCCGGTTTTATTTTGTATATAATATACAAATTCGTCACACTGACCAGCCGGTAAGTAAAAACCCTGCGGTTATCTACTTACAATTCTGTGGGTATTGCACAAGCCGTCCGATTCGGCTAAACTAGAGACATCAGGCTTGTTAAAAGCCCCCATGCTGGTTGACCTTTTCCGAACATACCCTTCACCTATTCCCCAAATCGGAAGGAGGCAATCCTCGGGCCCGCCTGCGAACGCCCCCGCCTGCTCTTGCAGGCGGGGGCGTCTCATTCCGGAGGCAGCGCCTCCGGAATGAGACGCGGTTTCGGTGGGAGCCGAAACCGATCGCCTGCGGGCGGGCTCCCGGACGCGAAAGCGGGGGCTCCGCCCCCCTTTCACACTATCCCCCCTCTAGCCCTGAAACGTCCCCGGCACTCCGCGCAAATTCTCTCTCCCGGCGCATGGACGCCCCCGCCTGCTCTTGCAGGCGGGGGCGTTTTCTGTTATACTAAGATACCTATAAGCTTTAATAATGAGGAGTGATAGCATGTCGGAGCAGCAGGGCCTGGTTCACATCTATTATGGAGACGGCAAGGGCAAGACCACGGCGGCCTTTGGCCTGGCCTTCCGGTGCGCCGGGCGGGGCAGGCAGGTGGTGATCGCCCAGTTCCTCAAGGGCGGCGCCAGCGGCGAGGTGACAGCGGCGGAGCGGTTCCCCGAAATCACCATGCTCCGGAGCAAGGCGGTGCGCAAATTCACCTTCCAGATGAACGAGGCGGAAAAGGCCGAGACCGCCGCGGACTGCCAAAAACTCTTTCGCGAGGCGGCAGATAAGGCCCGGGACGCCCGTCTGCTGGTGCTGGACGAGGCCATCGACGCCACCTACGGCTTTCTGCCCATGGGGGAGCTCACGGCCTTCCTCGACAGCAGGCCGGAGCAGCTGGAGGTGGTGATCACCGGCCACAGCCTGCCCGGAGCCCTGGCGGAGCGGGCCGGCTACATCTCCCATGTGGAGAAGGAGAAGCACCCCTATGACCAGGGCGTCATGGCCCGGCCCGACATTGAATTTTAGCGGCGGAGCGCCGCAGGGAGGTCCGTCCATGTCCCACCACTTTTTCGCCTTTCTCTCCCGGATGCGGTACATCAGCCGCTGGGGGCTGATGCGCAACACCTTTCAGGAGAACATTCAGGAGCACTCCCACATGGTGGCGGTGCTGGCCCACGCTCTGGCGGTGATCCGGCGGGAGATCTACGGCGGGGACGTGGATCCCGGGCTGGCCGCCGCCGCCGCCCTCTACCACGACGCCCCGGAGATCCTCACAGGGGATCTCCCCACGCCGGTGAAGTACTTCAACCCGGAGATCCGGGAGGCCTATAAGGCGGTGGAGGAGGTCTCGGCCAGTAAGCTGCTGTCCATGCTGCCGGAGGAGCTGCGCCCGGCCTACGCCCCCCTCCTGCGGGAGGACTGCGGCGCCGGGATTCAGGTCCTGGTGAAGGCGGCCGACAAGCTGGCCGCCTATATCAAGTGCGTGGAGGAGCTCAAGGCGGGCAACGCCGAGTTCCGGCAGGCCGAGGCCCAGACCCGGGCCGTCCTGGAGGCCAGCCCCCTGCCCGAGGTGGGCTACTTCATGGAGCACTTCATGCCCGCCTTCAGTCTCACGCTGGACGAGCTGTAGCGGACTTGCAGCGCGGCATTCCGCCGTCCCGGCGTCCTATCGGCCTATTCTAACAGTAAGGAGAACACACCATGAGAGCAATCGTCACTGTCATCGGCAAGGACCAGGTGGGCATTATCGCCGCGGTCTGCGCCCTGCTGTCGGAGCAGAACGTCAACGTGCTGGACATCAGCCAGACCGTTTTGCAGGACTACTTCACCATGATCATGCTGGTGGACGCGGGGGAGAGCAAGCGTCCCTTCGCCGAGCTGGCCGCCCTGCTGGAGGAGGAGGGGGACCGCCGGGGCCTCTCCATCCGCGCCCAGCGGGAGGACATCTTCCACGCCATGCACCGGATCTGAGGGGAAGCGCCATGATCAACACAAACGAGATTTTAGACACCATCCACATGATCGACCAGCAGCACCTGGACATCCGCACCATCACCATGGGGATCTCCCTGCTGGACTGCGCCGATCCCGACCCCGCCGCCGCCTGCCGCAAAATCTACGACACGATTACCCGCCGGGCCGAGCACCTGGTGTCCACCGGCGAGGCCATCGAGCGGGAGTTCGGCATCCCCATCGTCAACAAGCGGATCTCCGTGACCCCCATCGCCCTGGTGGCCGGGGCCTCCCAGGCCCCCGACTACGTGCCCTTCGCCGTGGCCCTGGACAACGCCGCCCGGGAGACCGGCGTGAACTTCATCGGCGGCTTTTCCGCCCTGGTGCAGAAGGGATTCACCGCCGCCGACCGGAAACTGATTGCCTCCATTCCCGAGGCCCTGGCCCGCACGGAGCTGGTCTGCGCCTCGGTGAACGTGGGCTCCACCAAGGCGGGGATCAACATGGATGCGGTGGCCCTCATGGGCCGCACCGTCAAGGACTGCGCCGCCCGGACCGCCGAGCGGGGGGGCTTCGGCTGCGCCAAGTTGGTGGTCTTCTGCAACGCGGTGGAGGACAACCCCTTTATGGCCGGGGCCTTCCACGGCGTGGGCGAGGGGGACTGCGTGATCAACGTGGGGGTCTCCGGCCCCGGCGTGGTGTATCACGCCCTCCAGTCGGTGAAGGGGGCCCCCTTCGACGTGGTGGCCGAGACCGTGAAGAAGACCGCCTTCCGCATCACCCGCATGGGCCAGCTGGTGGCTCAGGAGGCCAGCCGCCGCTTGGGCGCGCCCTTCGGGATTGTGGACCTGTCCCTGGCGCCCACCCCCGCCGTGGGGGACAGCGTGGCCCGCATTCTGGAGGAGATGGGCCTGGAGGTCTGCGGCACCCACGGCACCACCGCCGCCCTGGCCCTCCTCAACGACGCGGTGAAGAAGGGGGGCGTCATGGCGTCCTCCCACGTAGGCGGGCTGTCCGGGGCCTTTATCCCCGTGTCTGAGGACGAGGGCATGATCGCCGCCGCGTCCTCCGGGGCCCTCTGCCTGGACAAGCTGGAGGCCATGACCTGCGTGTGCTCGGTGGGGCTGGACATGATCGCCGTCCCCGGCGGCACCTCCGCCGAGACCATTGCCGCCATCATCGCCGACGAGGCCGCCATCGGCATGGTCAACGCCAAGACCACCGCCGTGCGCATCATCCCCGCCCCGGACAAGGAGGTGGGGGACACGGTGGAGTTCGGCGGCCTGCTGGGCTCCGCCCCGGTGATGCCGGTCCACCCCTTCTCCAGCGCCCCCTTCGTCCAGCGGGGCGGCCGCATCCCCGCCCCCATGCAGAGCCTGAAAAACTGAGGGGAGAGACCGGCGGTTGTCCCGCCGGAAGCAGCGGGATTGGCTATGAAGGAAAAAGAATTGGATTCCTTTGGCTTGCAGCTCATCCGGGACGGCAGCAGGCACTTTATGCGGTACGATGGCGGCGGGATTGCCGTACAGCTGATGGAAAACCCTATCAGCGCGAAAGGGGCCGCCTATTTGCGGGAACACAGGGAGGATGAACAGGGCCTGGATGCGTGTTTCATGGGTTTCCCGCAGGAGCATTCCAACAGAGCCAGGAAGGTCCGCTATGAGGAGCTGCTGTAGGCCCCTCAAACAAACACCCCCCGCGTCCGGCAGGATATGCCGGGCGCGGGGGGGGCTTTATTAGAACCTGTATTTACAACCGTTGAACACCGTCTTGCCGGGTCTTTT
>CANSQX010000114.1 GCA_947649225.1 uncultured Flavonifractor sp. | reverse complement strand
CCTCCATACAGTGGGAGGCCAGGGATTTCTCATCGGGGGCATTGAGGTAGCGGGCAGGGATGATCACATCGGTATCCACGTTGTCGCCGTACTTATAAACCTTCATTCCTTTACACCTCCATTACAGCTTGCGGGGGTCGGCCACACAGCCCGCCACGGCGGACGCGGCGGCCACGGCGGGGTTGGCCAGGATGACCTCGGAGGTCACGTCTCCCATGCGGCCCACGAAATTCCGGTTGGTGGTGGACACCGCCCGCTCACCGGCGGCCAGCACGCCGGTGTGCCCGCCCAGACAGGGCCCGCAGGTGGGGGTGGACACGGCGCAGCCGGCCTCCAGAAAAATCTGGGTGAGCCCCTCCCTCATGGCGTCCAGGGTGATCTGCTGGGTGGCGGGGATCACGATGCACCGCACCCCCTTGGCCACCCGGCGGCCTTTCAGCACGGCGGCGGCCTGCCGCAGGTCATTCAGACGGCCGTTGGTGCAAGAGCCGATCACCACCTGCTGGATGGGCATTCCGGCGGCCTCCCCCACCGTGCGGGTGTTGGAGGGCAGGTGGGGCAGAGCCACCGTGGGCGTCAGGGCGTCCAGGTCAATCACGACCTCCCCATCATATACCGCGTCGGGGTCGGCCTCGTAGGCGGTCCAGGGGCGGGACACCCGGCCCTCCAGATAGGACCGGGTCTGATCGTCCACCGGGAAGATGCCGTTCTTGGCCCCGGCCTCGATGGCCATGTTGGCGATGGTGAACCGGTCGTCCATGGACAGGGCGGCCACCCCCTCCCCGGCGAACTCCAGGGATTTATATAAGGCCCCGTCCACCCCGATCCGGCCGATCAGGTGGAGGATGACGTCCTTGCCCGAAACGTAGGGCTGGAGCTTCCCCTTGAGGGTCACCTTGAGGGCGGAGGGCACCTTGAACCAGGCCGTGCCGGTAGCCATGCCAGCGGCCATGTCGGTGGAACCCACGCCGGTGGAGAAGGCCCCCAGAGCCCCGTAGGTACAGGTGTGGGAGTCGGCGCCGATGATGGCGTCCCCAGGGGCGGTGAGGCCCTGCTCGGGCAGGAGGGCGTGCTCCACCCCCATTTCCCCCACGTCATAGAAATGGGTAATCTGATGCTTCTTGGCGAACTCCCGCACCTTTACGCAGAGCTCCGCCGTCTTGATATCCTTGCAGGGGGTGGAGTGGTCCAGAACCAGGGCGATTTTGTCTTTGTTGAAAATCTCGGTGAGCCCCGCCTTCTCAAACTCCGTGATGGCCACAGGGGCGGTGATGTCGTTGCCCAATACCAGATCCAAGCTGCCCTCAATGAGCTGTCCGGCCTCCACGGCGGGCAAGCCCGCGTGCGCGGCCAGAATCTTCTGGGTCATGGTCATTCCCATGCTTTAAGTCCCTCCTTCTTTTTGTTGAACCCAGCATATCATACACGGTTGCGCAGTGAATGTAAAGTATGTTACAATAAACAGACAGAATCCCGGCGCAGCGGCGGAAGGAGGACAGTCCTATGGACCGGTGGACCCCCCTGGCCGAGGGGCAGAGCCCCCGGCACTACGACCCGGGCCAGATCATCTATCTCCAGGGCACCGAGGCCGTACAGTTCTACTACATCCTCTCGGGGACGGTAAAATGCTTCCTCAGCTCGGCGGGCGGGGACGAGCGCACCCTCACCCTCCACCACGGCGGGGATCTCATCGGCGAGGCCGCCTTCTTTGACCGGCAGCCCCGGGTCTCCTCGGCGGTGGCGGTGACGCCCTGCGCCCTGGTGGCGGTGGACCGTCCCCGGCTGGAGGCCGTCTTCGTGAGGCACCCGGATCTGGCCGTCTCCATGTTGGAATATCTGGCCCACACGGTGCGCCTGCTGTCCGCCCACGTGGACGGAACCTTCCTGCGGGCCAACCAGCGGGTGGCCCGGTATCTCCTCACCCTCTCCCCCGGCCCCGGCGGCGTCCTCCGCTGCACCCATGAGGAGATTGGGTCCTCCATCGGGGCCAGCCGGGTGACGGTGAGCCGGGTGCTGGGCGAGCTGGAGCGCCGGGGGGTGCTGGAGACCGGCTACCGCACCGTCCGCCTCCTGGACCGGGCCGCCCTGGAGGCCCTGGTCGCCGCCGGGGACGGGGCATAGAAAAAGGCGCAGAATGACATTGCTTCTGTGCCTTTTCGAACTCTGACCATATAGAGTGTTGAATGTGATTCAGAGATTTCCTAAGCCAAAAAGAAGGGGGGTGTTGATATGCTAGCACAAACGCATCATATAAAAGTCTCAGCTCTTATTAAACAAAAACTTTTAGACTGCGGAGGCCGGGCTATTGTCACGACTGCACGTGGACTTCTTTGCGAAATTTGTGCTGCACCAGATGGAGTTTCTTTCCTCAGCAATAAGCTGCCGCTGAAACCGCCCTATCGGTATGAGGTATTCGATGTCATCACTGACCTACTGGTTTCGCAAGTTGGGCAAGCCAGAAAAGGGAATGGACGAAATTATAAGCTTGGTGAACCAGAATGTGATGAAACAACAGTTGTTGGGGATATTGGTTATTACTACGCTTGCCGCGAAACAGGCCAATCAGTTTATGATCCTGTATTTGTGCTGGCTGCTGTTCTGGAGTGGGCTGGCATTGCGCACAATGAATGTGGTAGATTGGTTTTGACCGCTGACTATTTGAGCATATTGTAGAGAAAACCGTATCAACAATCCAACTTATGCCCCCGCCGTCTTTTTGCGCGGCTTGGGGACGGTCTGCCCGCCGCTCTCGTGCCGGAGCCGGTAGTAGCAGGTCCCCCGGGCAAAGCGGGAGGCCAGCTCCTCCCCGAACACCCCCAGGACCGCCGTGCCGCAGAGCCCCAGCCGCCGCAGGCCGTAGCGCAGGCCGAATTTTTTCATGATCCGGAAGGACGAGGGCAAATCATAAAACGTCCGCCCCGCCCGCAGGAACTCCTGCTGGAGCTCCCACGGGGTCATGCGCTTGGGCCGGAAGGTGACGTTCATCATGTCAAACTGTTCCCAGCCGGTATCCAGCAGCCGCCCCTCCTGTTGGAACTGCGTATAGACCTCGGTGCCTGGATAGGGGGTCAGGATGGCGGGCTGGAGCTGATAGGCCCCGATCTCCTTGGCGAAGGCCACCGCCCGCCGGATGTCCTCCGGTCCGTCGGTGTCGATGCCAAGCACCAGGCTGGCGATCAGCCGGATCTTATGCCGGGACAGAGCCGCGCCGCAGGCCTCGATATCCGCCAGCCGCTGGCCCTTATGGATGGCGTCCAGGGCCTCCTGGTTCAGGGACTCGATCCCCACCAGCACCCGGTTCAGATGGGCCCGCTCCAGCAGGTCCAGCAGCTCCTCGTCCCGGGCCAGGTCGGTGCGCCCAAAGAAAAAGGTCTCCCGAAATACCAGGTCCTCCGCGATCATCCGGCGGCAGATCTCTTTGGCATAGGCCGGATCGGCGGTGAAATTGTCGTCCTCAAAGTTCATATACTGGAACCCCAGACTCTTATAGAGCCGCAGCTCCTCCAATACGCTGTCCACACTGCGGCGGCGGTAGGGCCGGAACATCCGGGAGGTGGTGCAGAAGGAGCAGCAGTAGGGACACCCCCGGCTGGACATGACGTTGGCTGTGGAGCACCGGGTTTTCAGGAGGGAGTAGTCTGGAAAGGGGGCCTCGTCCAGGTTTTCCAGGCAGGGGCCATGGACGATGGGGTCGGTGATTCGCCCCTCCACCACGTCCAGAATGACCCGCTCCCCCTCCCCCACCAGCACCTGATCGGCGTGGAGCAGGGCCTCCTCGGGCAGGGCGCTGGCGTGGAAGCCGCCAATCAGCACCCGGGCCCCGGTCTCCGCCCGGATCCGGCCGGCCAGCTCATAGCATCGGGGCGCAGTGGAGGTCATGGCGTAGAGGCAGACCACCTCCGCCCCCCGTAAGATCGTCCGGTAATTCAGGGTGGTGTAGAGCTCCTCATAGACCTCCACCTGGTGTCCGGCCTCCTTCAGGATGCGCCCCAAAATCAGCGGGCCGGTGATAGAGTTGGTATGGCCGTAAAAGCTGCCGCACAGACGGTAGAGCGGAACGCGCCTCAGGCGGCTGGTGGGCACGAGAAAGATGATTTTCATGGGAAGACCCCCTCGATTGGTTTCCCATATTATCCCACCCCCTGCCCTGATCTAAACACAGCGCCCGGCCGCACACTGCGGCCGGGCATCTGTCTGGGTTTATCCCCCAGAAAAAGCATGCTTTCGTCACCAGACGGCGACGCAGGAAGCTTTTGGGGCCCACAGGGCCCTTTGTGCCGTTCCAGAAAAGGAACTACAGAATGATGCAGATGAGCCCGCCGGAGCCCTCGTTGATAATGCGCTGGAGGGTCTCCTGGAGCTTGGAGCGGGCGTCGTCGGGCATCCGCTTGAGCTTGGCGTTCAGATCCTCGCTGACCAGCTCGTGGAAGGACTTTCCAAAGATGTTGGACTGCCAGATAGCCTTGGTGTCCCCCTCGAACTCCTGGAGCAGGTAGTTGACCATCTCCTCGCTCTGCTTCTCGTTGCCCACGATGGGCGAGACTTCGGTCTCAATGTCCGCCCGGATCATGTGGATGCTGGGGGCGCTGGCCTTCAGACGCACCCCGTACCGCCCCCCCTGCCGGACGATCTCGGGCTCCTCCAGTACCAGCTCGCTGGTGCTGGGCACCACAATGCCGTAGCCGGTGCTCTTGACCTCCTCCAGGGCCCCGGCCACCTTGTCATATTCGCACTTGACCTGGGACAGATCGGTGAGGAGTCCCATCAGATCCCCGTCGTCCCGGATGGTGAAGCCGGACTGATCGGACAGGGTCTCGTAGAACAGTCCCCGGGGCAGCTCCAGCCGGGCGGCGGCCACCCCGGAGCCCAGGCTGATGGAGGTGACCTGGGCGCTGCTCACGCTGCCGCACTCCCCGATGGCCGCCACCGCCTGGGAGACGTCCCGGATGCGGTGCATCCCCTCGGCTCCCGACCGGATGGCGGTGTAGAGCCCGCTCTTGATGGGGTGGCCGTAGGGCAGGGCGTCCACCCAGGGGGGCAGGAACAGGTCCAGCTCCTTTACCGGGAACTCGTAGAGCACCCCCTTGATGATGGCAGTTACAGCTTTCTCGTCCAGCTCCAGGCAGTCGGCGGCCACGCAGGTCACATCGTAGCGCCCGGCGATATCTGCCCGGATGGCCTGGGCCCGGTCGGAGGAGGGCTGGGCCGAGTTCAGCAGGACCAGGAAGGGCTTGCCCAGCTCCTTCAGCTCGGTAATCACCCGCTCCTCGGCCTCCAGGTAGTCCTCCCGGGGGATGTCGGTGATGCTCCCGTCGGTGGTGACCACGATGCCGATGGTGGAGTGCTCTGCAATCACTTTCCGGGTGCCGATCTCGGCGGCCTCGGTCATGGGGATCTCGTGGTCGAACCAGGGGGTGGTGACCATGCGGGGGGCGTCGTCCTCCAGGGAGCCCACCGCGCCGGGTACCATGTACCCCACGCAGTCGATGAGCCGCACCGAGAAGACGGCGCTGCCCTCCATGGAGATCTCCACCGCGTCCTCGGGAACGAACTTGGGCTCTGCGGTGGTGATGGTCCGTCCGGAGCCGCTCTGGGGCAGCTCATCCCGGGCCCGCTCCCGCCGGTACACGTTTTCGATGTTGGGGATCACCAGGTTTTCCATAAAACGCTTGATAAAGGTGGATTTTCCGGTCCGCACCGGGCCCACCACGCCGATGTAAATGTCCCCGTCCGTCCGCAGGGCGATGTCCTCATAGATCTGATGTTCCAACTGTAACTCCTCCTTCGGCCCAGGGCGGAGCCCGCCCTACATCCGGTCGATTTCCTTACATGTCTATGGGGATAAGCTCTGTTTTAGAACCTGGATTCAGCTGGCGGGTGCGTTTCGTGCCTGGGCATCCCAGGCTTCTGGAACAGCAGTGCGGCCCGAAACCCCACGGGTTTCGGGCCGCAGGCCGTCGGAGGATGCAGCGTTGGAAACACGGGGCCCTCCGCTACCGCTTCCGTGGGATGAGGAGCAGCCGGCCAGCCGCCGTCTCCTCCTCCAGCTCGTTGGCGCTCCGGATGTCCGCGATGGTAGTGCCGTAGGCCTTGGCGATATCCCAGAGCCGCTCCCCCGGCTGGGCCATGCGCAGGACGATGGAGGGCCGCTCCCCCTCCCCGTCCTCCTGGCGCTCCTCAGCGCGGACGGCGGACACAGCGGTGGCCGTCCGGTCGGCCAGGGCGAGGTACTGGAAATCCACCGCAAACCGGACTTCCAGCCCGCCGGAGGTGGGAGTGGCGAAGACCTGCCCCGGGCAACGGCAGAGGCAGGTGCAGCCGCAGTCCTCGGGGAGCTCCAGCGGGCAGGGGACGGTCAGCTGCCGGGTGAAGGCGAAGATCCCCTCCTCCTCGGCCTGGTACACCACCGTGACCCGCACCTCGGCGGAGAGGGTCAGACGATCCCCCTCCCGGCTCTGGGTAACGCTCCCCACCGCCGCGTAGGCGTCGCACACCTCCCGGGCCAGCACGCCGGTCTCTAGGATCTCCCGGACGGTCTGGCTCTTCACCCCCTGGTCCAACAGGCGGCGGAGGGTATAGCTCTGGGTTTCGGCCGCCAGATCGCTGGCCGTGCCGTAGACATCCACCAGCAGGGACATTCCCCGGCTCTCCCGAACCACCGCCTGGGCCAGAAGCCCCAGGCTCACATTTACCGTCCGCCCCTCGCTGCCGGGAACCAGGGTACACTCCGCACTGGTGAGAACCACCTCCACGGCGCAGCGGGCCTCTTCCCCTGCCCCGGAAACCTCCATGATCTGGGAGAAGGGCAGTTCATACTCGGCGGTGTGCAGGCCGCCGCCGGGAGCCCGGTAGACCAGCTGGAGTGCGGCCTCGCCCTTGAAAATCAGCTTGTTGCCGATCACCTTGGACTCGCTGCACAGCAGCTGGAGGCGGTGCTTGAGCAGCTCCTCGGCCTCGGGGCGGCTGCCCGAGATGCTGAGCTCGTCAGAAAATGTAAAGGGTTTTTCCTGTACACAGACTGCCAAATAAGTATTCTGGTCCTCCACCAGCTGTTCGACCCCGTCCTCCTTTCCGCCAATGACGCCGGAGCAGAGGCTGTCCGTGGCCGGGGCGTAAACCTGGAGGCAGACGGCCAAATTGATGCGCACCAGCACCTTGCGGGGGTTGAGGCTGCGGGTGTCGGCGGACTGGACCCAAGGCACGGCCACCACCGAACAGCCGCCGGTGACAGCTGCGGCATCGGCGGCGCAGGTGAAGGGGACGCTGACCTCCAGGCGGCGCATCCCCTCGGCCCCATCGGGCAGGTAGAGGACCGCCGCCCGGGCGGTGCCGGACACCTCGGCCCGGCCCTCCTGGGCCTCCTTGGCCCGGAGGCAGACTGTGCCCTCGGTGTCCACAATGCGCAGGATGTCCGGGCAGGCGTCCGGGACGATCATCTCGATGGTCTCCTCGTGGAGAAGGGTGGTGTCCAACACGGTTTCAAAGCCGCTCAGCTGGGTGCGGTCCAATTCCAGTTCCATAGTGTTCCACTCCTTGTACGGGCCTGGGCGGCCCTTTTTCCCTTCATTGTATGCAAAGGGGCGGAAAACCATGTCAGCCTTTCCTGTTACCTCAGCCCGAACACTGTCTTGAGGATACCGGCCAGCGCCTTGGGTGATTTGACCACGACGATCTTCATTGCTCTATGTCCTCCCTTACTTGCCGGAGCCAGATGCAGCCCCGGTAGCCCAGGACTGCCCCTGCCCCCAGCGTGATCAGGCTGGCGGGAAACAGCAGCACCCCCACTGCTGCGGCGCAGCCCGCCGCCAGACAGAGGGTCCGTCGATCCAAAAACCTCATAAAAAAGCCGCCTCCCTTCCGTTACCTGTTCCAGTATACGGCGGAAAGCAGCTGATGGTGCATCGGTCCTTTTTCTTTTATCATTCTATTCAAACGGTCAGTCCGGCGCATTTTCCCGCTGGCTGCGGATGACCAGCACCCGGCCGGAGCGGATGGAGATGGT
>CANSQX010000113.1 GCA_947649225.1 uncultured Flavonifractor sp. | reverse complement strand
CTCGACTGGAGCTCAGTTAATATACCAAACCTTTTTCCTGTTGTCAAGTGTTTTTACAGATTTTTTGCGGATTTTTTTCTTTTGCCACATAAGGCCCCTTTTGTCGGTTGCGGACCGGGCCGCGCTGTGCTACCATCCTCTATAAATGAAGCGGGCCCCGCTGGGGGCTCCGCCGGAAAGGAAGGGGTCCGCCATGCCCATCAAAATTCCCGACTTACTCCCCGCCACTGCCATTCTGGAGAGTGAAAACATCTTTGTCATGACCGAATACCGGGCCATGCACCAGGACATCCGCCCCCTGAACGTCCTGATTCTGAATCTGATGCCCACCAAAATTGTCACCGAGACTCAGATTCTCCGCAAGCTGTCCAACACCCCCATCCAGGTCCAGGTAGAGCTGCTCCGGACCGCCAGCTACCAGTCTCAGCACACCGACGAGGATCACCTGGCCTCCTTCTATACCACCTTCGATCAGGTGCGGGACCGCCGGTACGACGGCATGATCATCACCGGCGCGCCGGTGGAGAACCTGGATTTCAGCGAGGTGGACTACTGGCCGGAGCTCTGCGACATCATGACCTGGAGCCGCACCCACGTCCACTCCACCCTCCACATCTGCTGGGGGGCACAGGCGGGACTCTACTTCCACCACGGGGTTCAAAAGTACACCTTGCCGCAAAAGCTCTTCGGGGTCTATGAGCACCGGGTCCTAAAGCCCAGCTCCCCCCTGTTCCGGGGCTATGACGACATGTTCTATGCCCCCCACTCCCGCTATACCGAGGTTCGGGAGTCGGACATCCGCTCCGTCCCCGGCCTGGAGCTCATCGCCGCCTCCTCCGAGGCGGGGGTATACGCGGTGAAAACCGAGGACAGCCGTCAATTCTTCGTCCTGGGCCATCCGGAGTACGACCCGGACACCCTGGCGCGGGAATACCGGCGGGACGTGGACAAGGGCCTGGAGATCGCCGTGCCCGCCCACTACTTCCCCCAGGACGACCCCAATCTGGTCCCCATTGTCCGCTGGCGGAGCGCAGGCCAGCTGCTCTATACCAACTGGCTGAATTACTATGTCTACCAGACCACCCCCTACGACCTCTCCCACATGTAACTCTCTAACTATTCCAATTTCCATCGTTAGGAGTGGTAATCTGCCATGACGCAACCTCTTCTGCCCGCGCCCGCCGGTGGCGCCCCTCTTTGGCCGCCCCGGCGTCTGACCCTGGCCGTCCCCCCGGCGCCGTCAGACCGCACCGTGGACGCCCTGCTCCGGCGCACCCTGCACCTCTCGGGGACGCTGATCAAGCGGGCCAAGGCCGTTCCGGACGGCATTCTCCTGGACGGCGTCCCCGTCTCTGTCACCCGGCGTGCCGGTCCCGGCCAGGTGCTCTCGGTGCTGGTGGGCGACACGGCGGCGGAGGGCGGCGTCCCACCGGCCCCCGGTCCCCTGCGCATTGTCTTTGAGGACCCGGATCTGCTCATCCTTGATAAGGCGGCCGGCGTCGCCGTCCACCCGGGCCCCGGCCATCCGTCCGATACGCTGGGGAATTTCGTGGCGGACTATTACCGCCGGACGGGTCAAATTGTCCGGTTCCGGCCGGTCCACCGGCTGGATCGCGGGACCTCGGGCCTGATCTGCATCGCCAAGCACGCCCACGCCCAGGAGGTGCTGAAGACCCAGCTCCACACGCCCTCCTTCCGGCGGGTGTATCTGGCGGTGTGCGAGGGATGGCCCGAGCCGCCCGCCGGGGTCATCGACGCCCCCATCGGCCGGGCGGAGGACTCGGCCATCCGCCGTGAAATCCGTCCCGGCGGCTCCCCCGCCCGAACCCACTACCAGGTGCTGGCCGTCTCCGAAGGCCGGAGCCTGGTCCGCCTGGAGCTGGAGACCGGACGCACCCACCAGATCCGGGTCCATCTGGCCTCTCTGGGCCACCCGCTCACCGGCGACTTCCTCTACGGCACGGAGGACCCATCCCTCATCGCCCGCCCCGCCCTCCATGCGGCGGAGCTCTCCCTCACCCATCCCGTCACCGGCGTCCCTCTCTCCCGGCGCAGCCCCCTCCCCCCGGACATCCTCGCCCTGCTCGGGCAGAGCGAAAGCCCCCCGCACACCTGATGAGGGATGTGCAGGGGGCTTTGTCTTCTTTCCCCGGGCAATCTGGCGCGGCGCACCGCCGCTCTGCCGTTTCCGAGCCTCCGAATACTTCTCCTTATTTGAGGGAGGAGCGCGGCGCTAAAGCCCCGTCAGATCGAAGCTGGGGATAAAGCCCCCGTCGGCGGACGCCGGATCCTGGACAAATCCCTCCAGCCCCAAGGCATCCATATACGCCTGGGCGGCCCGGATCTCGGACGGCCGCAGGCGGCGGTCCAGAGGCGGCATGGTTTCCGCGTCTCCGCAGGGCAGATACTGGCTCATGAGGGAGAACAGGACGGTTTTTGGGGGAAAGCTCCCGGCCACCCAGTCCATTACCTCCTTGGCCTCGGCCAGCCCGCCCGGCAGAAGCAGGTGCCGGATCACCGTCCCCCGCTTCAAAAGCCCGTCCTCCAGCATACAGGGCCCGGTCTGCCGGACCATCTCCCGGATGGCGGCGGCGGCAATCTCCGGATAATCGGCCGCACCGGAGTATTTGTGGGCGGTCTCCGTCCGGGTATACTTGAAGTCGGGCAGATAGATCGGGATCTTCCCCTCCAGCGCCCGCAAGGTCTCCACCCGGTCATAGCCCCCGGAGTTCCACACCACCGGCACAGGCAGCGGCTCCGCCAAAACCGTCCCCACCACATGGGCGAAGTGGGTGGGATTCACCAGATTGATGTTGTGGGCCCCCTGTGCGATGAGCTCCAGACAGATTTCCCGCAGGCGGGCGGCCGTAACGGGCTTCCCCACCCGCCCCCGGCTGATGGGCCCGTTCTGGCAGAACACGCAGCCCAGGGAGCAGCCGGAAAAAAAGATCGTACCCGAGCCGTTTTTCCCCGAGATGGGGGGCTCCTCCCACAGGTGGAGGGCGGCCCGGGCGGCCACCGGAGCGGCGGGCATCCCGCAGCGTCCGCCGGCCCCGGTCTCTGTGCGCAGGGCCCCGCAGGCCCGTGGGCAGAGCGTGCAGATCATCCCGTCACCCCCTCCGGAGGCCCCTTTTCTCACCCACTCAGGCTCCATTTTGTCTCTATCACCCATTATATTACGTTTCGTCATCACCTTCACCCGGCGTTCGCCCCCGGAGCCGTCCCTCCACCGCAGGCTGGAACGCCTGGAAGGCGTTGGGTACGGCGTAGATCTCCCCCAGGGCCTCCGCCCCGGCCCAGACCCACCCGGCGGGGAGCTCCGGCCCTGCCGCCTCCACGGCCAGAGCCCTCATATGCCATTCGATGTGGGTAAAGATGTGCTTGCCCTCGCCTGCCGGCGTAACCGCCCGGGGTTCGATTCCCCATTGCTCCAGCCGCTCCAGCCCGGCCCCCGGCTCATTGGGGTATTCCCACAGCCCCGCCAGCAGCCCCTTGTCCGGCCGCCGCCGCAGGGCCGTCTGGTTTTGATAAAAGAGGAGAAACACCGTCCGCTCCTCCACCCTCCGGGCCTTTTTGGGGGGCTTGACGGGCAGCTCGCCGGTGCGCGCCTCCCGCCGGGCCGTGCAGAACTCCGCCGCCGGGCAGCTCCCGCACAGGGGTGCGCCGTTGGGCAGGCAGACCGTGGCCCCCAGCTCCATCAGGGCCTGGTTGAAATCCCCGGGACACTCCAGGGGCATCACGGCCCTGACCGCCTCCCCCATCCGCCGCCGGACGGCGGGCTTCAGGATGTCCCCCCCGTCCCCGGTGATCCGGGCCACCACCCGGAGAACGTTCCCGTCCACCGCCGGGACGGGAACGCCGAAAGCGATGGAGGCCACCGCCCCTGCGGTGTACTCCCCCACCCCGGGCAGAGAGAGAATGTCCGCATACCGGCTGGGGAAGATTCCCTGAAAATCCTCCATGATGCGCACGGCGGCCCGTTTCAGGTTCCGGGCCCGGTTGTAGTAGCCCAGCCCCTGCCACAGCTTCATGAGCCGTTCCTCATCCACGGCGGCCAGATCGGCGGCTGTGGGCAGTTCCTCCATAAACCGGGCGTAATACCCCAGCACGGCGGCCACCCGGGTCTGCTGGAGCATGATCTCGGACACCAGCACATGATAGGGCGTGGGGTCGGAGCGCCAGGGCAGCACCCGGGCGTTCTCCCGATACCACCCCAGCAGCGGGATGGGCAGCAGTTCCAAAGGATTCACAGACATCCTCCCCGTCTTTTGATGCTCCGCCCGCCTGCGTCTGTTTGAGCCCCGTCAACACGCCCAGCGGCGGATCTTTTTCCGCCATACGGCGTGAAAAATTCTTGAAATGCACCAAGTATTCCTGCGAATTTTTGCCTTGTCTGACGGAATCGGATAGCCGTTGGCAGCTTTGCTGCCTTACGGATATCACATACCCTTGGGGTAAACTCTCTCGCCGTTGGCCATTCCGCCAAGGTTCAAACAAGGCCTAGAATAGCTCTATGGAATCAGAGGCGCTGAATCAGCCGCTCAGCTGTTTTGTGCCTCAACCAGCGTTTCTGAAGGAGGGATCCGCCATGGAACAGGAAACCACGGGGACCGTCGTTGCCGTCTCCAGGCAGTGGTGGCTGAAGGTCAACCGCAAGCCGGTCCGGGCCCATGCGCTGGACGGCGCGTCCTTTCCGCACATCATAACGGTCCGCTATCCCGTAGAGGGCGCGGACTACACCTGCCGGAAGTGGCTCGGTGCGGATCGCCCCGTGCCGGACGTGGGGCGCACTGTCAAGGTGTTCTACCGTACAGACCGGCCGTCCAAGGCCAGAGCCGCACTGTAGCCCTCTCTGCAAGCAGCCCGCAGGCAGCCGGTCCCGGCCATGCGCCGAGGCCGGACTGTCAGTTCATCCCGTCCTGGTTCCGGGCAAAGAGATCCTGGATCCGCCCGCGCAGGGGGGCGAAGCGCTCTCCCTCCAGCCCCGGGTTTGTCCGGAGCAGCTCCTTTGCGGCGGCCTGGGCCTCCTGAAGCAAGCTCATATCCCCGGCCAGGTCGGCCAGCTTGAGCCGCGGCAGACCGTGCTGCCGCCGTCCGAAGAAATCGCCGGGCCCCCGGAGCTTCAAATCCTCCTCGGCGATGCGGAAGCCGTCGGCGGTCTTGGCCAGGATTTTGAGCCTGGCCCGGCTCTCATCCCCCCGGTGGGCGGAGACCAGCACGCAATAGGACTGGTGCTTCCCCCGGCCCACCCGTCCCCGGAGCTGGTGGAGCTGAGAGAGGCCGAAGCGCTCCGCGTTCTCCACCACCATCAGGGCGGCGTTGGGCACGTCCAACCCCACCTCCACCACGGTGGTGGCAACCAGAACGTCGATCTCCCCGGCGGCAAAGGCGGTCATGACGGCCTCCTTGTCCCGGGGCTTCATTCTGCCGTGGACCAGCCCCACCCGCAGATCGGGGAACACCTTGGCCTGTAACTCCCCGGCGTAGGCGGTCACGGCCTTGAGTCCGGCGGCGGCCTCCTCCCCCTCCTCCACGGCAGGGCAGACCACGTAGGCCTGGCGGCCCTCTCCCACCAGTCTCCGGACAAAGCGGTACATCCGCGCCCGCTTGTCCTCTCCCACCACGAAGGTCTCTACGGGGGTACGCCCGGGCGGCAGCTCGTCCATGACGCTCACGTCCAGGTCCCCGTAGAGGATGAGGGCCAGCGTCCGTGGAATGGGGGTGGCCGACATGACCATGGTGTGGGGTTTCAGGCCCCCCTCCCCGTCCTCCAGCACCGCTTTGCCCGCCAGTGCGGCCCGCTGGGCCACACCGAAGCGGTGCTGCTCGTCGGTAACCACCAGCCCCAGCCGGGCGAACTCCACTCCGCCGGAGAGGAGGGCATGGGTGCCCACAATCAGGTCGATGGTCCCAGCGGCCAGCTCGGCCCGCACCTGCCGCTTCTGGGCGGCGGTCAGGGCGGCGGTGAGGAGGCCCACCCGCAGCCCCGCCCTCTCGAAGAGGCCGGAGAGGGTACGGGCGTGCTGCTCGGCCAAAATTTCCGTAGGGGCCATCAGGGCGGACTGAAACCCGCTCCGCGCGGCCAGCCAGGCGGCAAAGGCGGCGGTCACGGTCTTGCCCGAGCCCACGTCCCCCTGGACCAGCCGGTTCATGGGCCGGCCGGAAGCCATGTCCGCCGCGGCCTCCTCCATCACCCGCCGCTGGGCCCCGGTGGGCGGGAAGGGGAGCAGGACCAGAAATTCCGCCACGCTTCCCCGGTCCAGCACTGGCCCCCGGCCGCTGAGCCGCCGCCCCCGCAGCAGGGCCAGTCCGCATGCAAACTGGAAGAGCTCCTCAAACATAAGCCGCCGCCGGGCCAGCTCCAGTGCCGCTTCGTCCGCCGGAAAGTGGATATTTTTCACGGCAAACTCCAGCTCCGCCAGGCCGTGGTCCCGCCGCAGGCCGGCGGGCAGGCTCTCGGGCAGACACGCGGCGCAGTCCAGGCACCGCTGGACCAGCCCGGCCAGCAAATTGTTGGAGATCCCCGCTGTCAGGGGATAGACCGGCATAATCCGCCCGGTAAAGCGGGCCCTGTCCTCCCGCTCGAAGACCGGGTTGGTCATGGTCCGCCGCCCCGGCGGCCCCTCCACCCGGCCGTAGAAGATGTAGCTCTCCCCCGGGCGGATGGCGTCCTTGATGTAGCTCTGATTAAAAAAGGTGACGGTCATGGACCCGGCGGCGTCCACCGCCTGCACCTTGGTGAGCTCCAGCCCCTTCCGGATCCGGGAGAGCCTGGGGGGCCCGGCGGCCAGGGCCGCCACGCACACCGCCTCCCCCTCGGGCGCGGAGGCGATGGTGTGCCGCCGGGTGCGGTCCTCGTACTCTCTGGGGTAGTAGCCCAGGAGGTCCTCCACCGACCTCAGCCCCAGCCGCTCCAAAGCCCGGGCCCGGGCCGCCCCCACCCCGGGCAGGGCGCTCAGAGGGGTATTCAGCGTCAGCTCCATGCCCCGCACCTCCTTTGCACTGCATGGGATGGATGGTATCTGTATCCTAACACATTGGCCCGCCGCTTGCAAGCGAACCGGCGGGATAACCGCCGGGTAATGTAAGATTCCCCCAACCCTCTGCGGGCTGGGGCGGAGCATTCATGTGGGATTCTCCAATCTTGCTTCGGTTTTCTATTTGTTTCCAAAATCTATTGATAAAACTCTCCGGTTTAGCTATAATAAACGCAGGATTTTACGGATCTGACAGGCGGGCAGGGCGGCCCGCTCCTCCGGCAGCGGGGCCGGAGCCCACGGAGCCTGCGGCCGCAGGCTCCGCCACTATTTTGTAAGGAAAGGATGCGTCAGACAGTATGGCAGAATGCAGCTTCAACAAGATCCTGGTCGCCAACCGGGGCGAGATTGCGATCCGGGTCTTCCGCGCCTGCTACGACCTGGGCCTCCACACGGTGGCCATGTACTCCAACGAGGACACCTACAGCCTGTTCCGCACCAAGGCGGACGAGGCCTACCTCATCGGCGAGAACAAGTCCCCCCTGGGGGCCTACCTGGACATCCCCGCCATCATCGACCTGGCCCGCCGCCGCGGCGTGGACGCCATCCACCCCGGCTACGGCTTCCTCAGCGAGAACGCGGACTTTGCCCGGGCCTGCGAGGCGGCGGGGATCACCTTCATCGGCCCGCCCTCCCACATTCTGGACCAGATGGGCGACAAACTGGCCGCCAAGGCCACGGCCCTGGCCTGCGGCGTACCCACCATCCCCGGCTCTGCCGAGCCCCTGAAGGACGCCGATGAGGCGGTGGAGAAGGCGGTCTCCTACGGCTTCCCCATCATCCTCAAGGCGGCGGCCGGCGGCGGCGGCCGGGGTATGCGCCGCTGCGACAGCGAGGAGGAGGTCCGCCGGGAGTTCCAGCTGGTGAAGAACGAGGCCCGGAAGGCCTTCGGCAACGAGGATATCTTCATCGAGAAGTTCCTGGTGGAGCCCAAGCACATTGAGGTGCAGATCCTGGCCGACAAGCACGGCCATGTGTACCACCTGGGGGAGCGGGACTGCTCCCTCCAGCGCCGCTACCAGAAGGTGGTTGAGTACGCCCCTGCCTGGAGCGTACCCCAGGAGACCCTGGAGAAGCTCCACGCCGACGCGGTGAAGATCTCCCGGCACGTGGGCTACATCGACGCGGGCACGGTGGAGTTCCTGG
>CANSQX010000112.1 GCA_947649225.1 uncultured Flavonifractor sp. | reverse complement strand
CCGTCATGAGCCAAACTGCCCTCACAACTGCATCCCTCGTCTTTTCCTATGGCTGGGCCCGATTTACGGGTACCGGCGCTTTCGCGTGGGGAAAATAGAGGGCTGAAAGAAATGAGTGGGGAGCGTCGGTTCCCCCAAACCTCTTTGTATTTCCATCGGGGCGCTCATTGATTTCGTCAATGGGCGCCCTTTTTCACAAAATACGCGGTTCAGGAAAGGATGATATCCCATGGTAGTCGTCATGAAGCCCGGCACAGACCGGCCGGACATCGACCGGCTGGTGGAGCGCTTCCAGAGTATGGGCCTGGAGGTGGGGATCACCACCGGCGTGGGCTGTACCATTCTGGGGCTGGTGGGGGACACCACCGCCGTGGACATGGACAAGATCTCCATCCATCCCCACGTGGAGCGGGTCATGCGGGTGCAGGAGCCCTATAAGAAGGCCAACCGGAAGTTCCACCCGGCGGACACCGTGGTGGAGGTGGGCGCGGCCAAAATCGGCGGCGGGAGCTTTTCGGTGATCGCCGGCCCCTGCTCGGTGGAGAGCGAGGCGCAGATCATCGAGGTGGCCCGGGACGTGAAGCAGGCGGGGGCGGCTCTGCTCCGGGGCGGGGCCTTCAAGCCCCGGACCTCCCCCTACTCCTTCCAGGGCATGGGGCTGGAGGGCCTGGATCTGCTGACGGAGGCCCGGGCCGCCACCGGCCTGCCCATTGTCTCCGAGATCATGGCCCCCCGGTACGTGGACGTGTTCGAGGAGAAGGTGGACGTGGTGCAGGTGGGGGCCCGGAACATGCAGAACTTCGACCTTTTGAAGGAGGTGGGCCGGATGAGCAAGCCGGTCCTCCTTAAGCGGGGCCTTTCCAACAGCTACGAGGAGTGGATCATGTCCGCCGAGTATATCATGGCCGGGGGCAACGAGAACGTGATCCTCTGTGAGCGGGGCATCCGCACCTTCGAGACCTACACCCGCAATACCCTGGACGTGTCCGCCATCCCCGCCGTCAAGCAGATGAGCCACCTGCCGGTGGTGGTGGACCCCTCCCACTCCGCGGGGATGTACTGGATGGTGGAGCCCCTGGCCATGGCGGCCATCGCCGCCGGAGCCGACGGCCTCCTCATCGAGGTCCACAACGATCCTCCCCACGCCAAGTGCGACGGCCAGCAGTCCCTGACCCCGGAAAACTTCGGCCATCTCATGGCCAAGGTGGGGACTCTGGTTGACATCATGAACAAAACTCTGGTAAAATGACCCTTCGGCGGAGAAAGGAAGCCTGCCCATGAAAACCCTGACCGTGGACCTGCCCGGACGGGCCTATGACATTGAAATTGCGCGGGGCAGCCTGGATCGGGCGGGGGAGCGGTGCCGGGCCGTCCTGCCCCGGGCGCGGAAGCTGGCCATCGTCACCGACACCCACGTCCACCCCCTCTACTACGACCGGGTGCGCGCCAGCCTGGAGGGGACCGGATTTGAATGCCGGGGCGCGGTGATCCCCGCCGGGGAACGGAGCAAAAACCCCGGCCTGCTCTCTGAGCTGTGGGAGGACTTCATGGAGTTCGGCCTCACCCGCACCGACGCGGTGGTGGCCCTGGGAGGGGGCGTGGTGGGGGATCTGGCGGGCTTTGCCGCCGCCACCATCCTCCGAGGCGTGGACTTTGTGCAGATCCCCACCACCCTGCTGGCCCAGGTGGACTCGTCGGTGGGGGGCAAGGTGGCCGTGGATCTGGACCACGGCAAAAACCTGGCCGGGGCCTTCTGGCAGCCCCGGCTGGTGATCATGGACCCGGAGACCCTGGACACCCTCCCCCTCCCCGTGTTCATGGGGGGCATGGCCGAGGTGATCAAGTACGGCTGTATCTTTGACCGGGGCTTTTTTGACTTTCTGGCGGCCCGCCCCGGCCGGGGCCCGATCATGGGGGAGATTGAACACGTTCTGTATACCTGCTGCGATCAAAAACGGAGCGTAGTGATCGAGGATGAGCGGGATACCGGGCGGCGGATGCTCCTCAACTTCGGGCACACCCTGGGCCACGCCTACGAGCTGGCGGGGAACTACACGGTGTGGAGCCACGGGGAGGCGGTATCTGCCGGGATGTGCGCCGCCGCCGCCCTGGGCGTCCGGCTGGGCGTGACCCCCGCCGGGGTACCGGAGCGGATTGCAGACCTCTGCGCCTCCTTCGGCCTGCCCACCGCCATCCCCTGCACCGCAGAGGACTACGCCGCCGCGATTGGGCTGGACAAAAAGGGGGCCGGGGGGGAGATCGCCCTGATTGCCCTGGAGGAGATCGGCCGCGCCGCCGTCTGTAGACTGCCCAAAGCCCAACTGCTGGAGCTTCTGCAATAGGGGCGCTTGCGGGACTCCCCCGCCGGGGCCGCTGCCGCGGGCTGTCCTTCCCCCCGCCGGAGGTTCCGGCGCCCAAAATGAACCAGCAAGGAGTGAATGCCTGTGACGGAATTGGAACAATGCCGTGCCGAGATTGACGCCATCGACGGCGAACTGGTCCGTCTCTTTCTCCAGCGGGTCCAGGTGACGGACCGGGTTGCCCGCTACAAGCAGGAGCGGGGCCTCCCCGTCCTGGACGCGGAGCGGGAGCGGCAGGTGATCGCAGCTAA
Organism: uncultured Flavonifractor sp.; assembly: GCA_947649225.1. Lineage (GTDB taxonomy): Bacteria > Bacillota > Clostridia > Oscillospirales > Oscillospiraceae > HGM12998. Next base: position 6,192 of record CANSQX010000112.1, on the reverse strand, counting down.
GACCGCTCTGGCCGGGGATCCGGCTCTCCGGGCCGACGTGGCTGCTTTGTATGAGAGCATTATGGGCCTCTCCCGCCGGAGACAGCGGCGGCTGGTCCGGGAGGGGGATGGGGACCCGGGCCTGACCCACTGTCTGGCCGCCATGCGGGACGCCCGCGCCCCGGTCTCCCGCCCCCGGGTGGTCTACCAGGGGGAGCCGGGCGCCTACAGCGAAGAGGCCGCCGCCGGGTTCTTCGGCCCGGACGCGGACACCGCCGGCCTGCCCTGGTTCGAGGACGTGTTCCAGGCCCTGGACGCGGGCCGGGCCGACTACGCCATGCTCCCGGTGGAGAACAGCTCCACCGGCTCCATCCGGCAGGTCTATGATCTGATGGCCCAATACCGCTATTACGTGGTGGGGGAGTGGCAGGTGAAGGTGGACCACTGCCTCACGGCCCTGCCGGGGGTGGCGCTGGACGAAATTCAGACGGTGTACTCCCATGAACAGGGGCTCATGCAGTGCGAGGCCTTTCTGGACGGACACCGGGACTGGCGGCGGGTGCCCACCCTGGACACCGCCGGGTCGGCCAGGCAGGTGGCCCTGTCCGGAGATCGGACGGCCGCCGCCATCTGCTCCCGCCGGGCGGCGGAGCTCTACGGGCTCCACATTCTCCAGGCGGGGATCAACCACAACAGCTGGAACCACACCCGCTTTGTGGCGGTCTCCCCCCGGATGGAGCTGCGGGAGGGCCGGAACAAGATCAGCGCCCTCTTCCGCCTGCCCCACCAGAGCGGCTCCCTCCACGAGATTTTGACCGTGTTTGCCGTCCACGGGCTCAACCTGGTCAAGCTGGAGTCCCGGCCCATTCCGGGCCGGAGCTGGGAGTACCTGTTCTTCCTGGAGTTTACGGGAGATCTGGCCGATCCGGCCATGGAGGGCGTGCTCCATGAGCTGTCCCAGCTCTCCGCCGAGCTCCGGATCCTGGGCAACTTCAAGGGGTATGAGCCGTGAAAAACATTGTTTTGATTGGCATGATGGGCTGCGGCAAGACCACGGTGGGCACGCTGCTGGCCCGGCGGCTGGGGCTGGAGCCGGCGGATACCGACCGGCTCATTGAGGCCCGGGAGGGCCGCTCCATCCCGGAGCTCTTCGCCCGGGAGGGGGAGGAGTACTTCCGGGGCCTGGAGGAGGCGGTGGCGCGGGAGCTGGCCGGGCGGACCGGACTGGTGATCGCCTGCGGCGGGGGCCTGCCCCTGCGCAGCGCCGCCATGGCCCCTCTGAAGGAGCGCGGAACCGTGTTCTTTCTCCGCCGGGACCCGGGGCTCATCTACGACTCGGTATCCATGGCGGGGCGGCCCCTGGGCCAGGGCGGGCGGGATGCCTTTCTGGCGCGCTTTGCCCAGCGGGAGCCCGTCTACCGGCAGTGGGCCGATGTGGTGATCGAGGGCGCCGCCACGGCGGCGGAGGCCGCCTGCGCCATTGAAAAGGAGCTTATATGAAGATTTTGGTTCTGAACGGGCCCAACCTGAACCTGCTGGGGAAGCGGGAGCCGGGGATCTACGGGGACGGCAGCTATGAGGCCCTGTGCGCCCATTTGCGGGCATTCGCCGCCGCCCATGGCGCTCAGGCCGACTGCGTGCAGTCCAACCACGAGGGGGCCCTCATCGACGCGATCCACGCCGCCGGGGGGGTCTACGACGGCATTGTGATGAATCCCGGGGCCTTTACCCACTACAGCTACGCCATTCTGGACGCCCTGAAGGCCGTGGATGTCCCCTGCATCGAGGTCCATATCTCCAACATCCACCAGCGGGAGGAGTTCCGCCACAAATCCGTGACCGCCCCCGCCTGCGTGGGCCAGATCTGTGGCCTCGGCCCCTTCGGCTACGAAGCCGCCCTCTCCTACTTTCTCTCGAGAGAGAAAGTAGGCAAAGAGAGCTTTCATTGACGCTCTTTTGTCCGTGCGGCGCAGGCTTGGGGGCAAGGAGAGCTTCCATTGACGCCCGCCTGGGGATGCGGCGCGCATGAGAGGAGGGGGGTACGGAGATGAACCGGGAGACAGAGGCCGATCAGCTGTCCTATTGGCTGGCGGGGCTGGTGTGCGGGGTGCTGGACGCGGATGAGGTATCCGAAGAAGCGGACGCCCTGATCCTGGAGCAGGGGGAGCCGGTTTCCCCCGCCATTGCAGAGGCGGCATGGAGCACGACCGATCTGATTCACACCCTGCGGGAGGAACTGCGGGCTCTGCGGCTGGACCCGGACGCCCCTGCCGCGCCCGCGCTGTGCCGGAGGCTCCGCCGGATCGTTGCCCGAAAATGGCAGGAGAGCCGCTGGGATATGGAGAAAGCCATCGATTGCCTTTACCGGCTGGCCCGCTGCTGTGCGCCGCAGGATAACGGGACGTTTGTCCCAGCCGCCGTGGAGCTGTGCGAGAGCTATGATCTGGCCCTGGAGGGCTGCGGGGATATGGACCGGGTGGTGGACCTGTTCCTGCGGCTGATTCATGAGGAGGACCCATGAGACAGACGGTGATCCCCCACATCGGGATGCGGATTGTGAAAACGGCGGTGGCGGTGATGCTGTCCTATGCGGTTTTCGCCTTTTTAGGGCTCACCTACCGGGAGGAGTACGGGGGGATCTGGGGCAAGCTGGGTCCGCTGTACGCCTGCATCGCCTGCATTGTATGCACCCAGAGCACCCTGGGGCAGACCCTGCGGCAGGGGGTCTCCCGCCTCATCGGCGTGGCGGTGGGGGGCGCGCTGGGGGTGCTGGTCCTGCTGCTGGGGCCCCTGGCCGAGGGGCCGGGCCGTGTTCTGGCGGTGGGGGCGGTCTGTGTGGCGGGGGTGTGGTTCTGCCTGCTGATCCGGCGGCCCGCCGCCTGCGCCATGGCCTGTATTGTGCCCTGTGTGCTTCTGATTACCGGCGTGGAGGGAGCGGATCGCTACTACTACGCCGCCGCCCGGATTTTGGAGACCGCAGCGGGGGTGCTGATTGCCCTGCTGGTCAACCTGGCCCTGCCCGACAACCGGCAGGAGGAGACAGCCCCGGCCCCCGCGCCGGGCAAGGAGGTCAAGCCCATGCAAGTGGAAGTGAAGAATACCACGAAAAAGCTGTGTGTGATTGGGGATCCGGTGCTCCACTCCCGGTCCCCTGTGATTCAGAACACCATGATTGCCGCCCTGGGGCTGGATTACCTCTACCTGTGCCAGCCGGTGGCCCGGGGGGAGGCCGCCCAGTGGCTGGCCTGCGCCAAGCTCGCCGGGTACGCGGGCTTCAACGCCACCATGCCCCACAAGGTGGACCTGGTGCCCCTGATGGACGTGCTGGACGCCGACGCGGCTCTCTTCGGGGCGGTGAATACGGTGTGTATCCGGGACGGCCGGGCCCTGGGGTTCAACACCGACGGGGCGGGCTTTCTCCGGGCCCTGGCGGAGGCGGGCATCCAGGCCGAAGGGCGGCGGGTGGCGCTGCTGGGGGCCGGAGGGGCGGCCAAGGCGGTGGCCCTCAAGCTCTCGGCGTCGGGGGCGGAGCGGGTGACCATCTGCAACCGCACCGCCGCCCGCGGGGAGGCCCTATGCGCCCTGGACCCCCTGGGGCGGCTGCGCCCCGCCGGGTTCGGGCCGGACGATCTGCGCCGGGAGGCGGCGGCCTGTGATCTGCTGATCAACTGCACCTCCCTGGGCATGGGCGGCACGGAGGGGCAGTTTGAAGACTTCTCCTTCCTGGAGGCCCTGGAGCCCGGCGTGCCGGTGTGCGACCTCATCTACAATCCGCCGGAGACTGAGCTGCTCCGCCGGGCCCGGGCCCTGGGCCATCCGGCCATGAACGGCATGGGCCTGCTCATCCACCAGGCTGTGCTCGCCCTGGAGCACTTCACCGGCACGGCCATCGACGCGGCGGCCATGGCCCCCCTGATCCGCGCCGCCCTGAGCGCAGATTGATCCGGAATGCAAGGCGGCGGCTGTCCCGAGAAACAGCCGCCGCCTTGCCGTAAAAGTGCCGTTTCATTATTACAGGGCAAAAGACCTGCGGTTTTTAAGCGGGAGGATCGTGTGAAAGGGGCCGGGCTTGCCGCGTGCGCACGTTGGCCGCCGGAGGCGGGCGGCGCTATGCGCCGGTCTCCTCCAAGCCCAGACGGGCCCGGGTCTGGGCGCGAAAATCCACCAGCTCGGGGTAGTCGTAGAAAAAGCGCAGCTTCTGCTTCCACACTGCATCCCCCGCAGGCTTCCCCCACAGGATAAAGTAGGTGAAGCACTCGGCGATGTCCTCCGACGGGTCGGTGGCGGCGTAATCGGTGACGAAGTCCTCCTCGTGCCGGAGGAAAAAGTGAAAGGACTCGGGGGAGGCCAGGCGGTCGTCCAGGTAGTCGGTCCAGAACGCCTGGTAGAAGTCGTCCAGGTAGGACCCGGGCCGGGACGCCATGCCCGGCTCACAGTAGACCCCCTCCGGCGGGCGCTCGGTGTATTCCGCCTCCTTGGCATTCAGGGTCAGGTAGTGGCAGTACTCGTGGAGCACCGTCGCGGTAAACCAGTCCCGGTCCCCGGCGTCGGCCGGGTCCACCGCAATCGCCCACTTCTCTCCCTGCCGGTCGGTCATGTACACATAGGCCAGCGTGTTGTCCACGCCGTCGGTGAAGACCTCAAACCAGCTGAAGGCCGCGCACGCGCCCTCGGGCAGCATCCCGGTGATCTGGTCCCACAGGGCCAGAAAGTTGGCCTCGCCGTAGTCCGTCCCGGGGCGGGGAGACACGCCGGACGCCCCCTGGAGCGCCCCGTCCGACACCCGGTACTGCGCCAGCGCCTCCTCCGCCGGAGCAGCGTAGGTCTCCCAGGCGCTGTAGTCGCCCATGTATTTGACGGTGTACCGCTCGTAAAGGCGGTTCAGCTGCCGGACCAGGCGCTCCTCCTCGGCGGATTTCACCCGCCCCCCCTGCTCCAGCCGCTCCTGGCGGAGGGGGTAGAGCCGCTCCATCAGGGCGGCCGCCCGGGCCCGCTCGCTGTCGCTGAGGCAGTCCTCCAGCAGGCCCAACTGGGCGCTCAGCAGGCGATCCGCCCCTGCAGAGAGGGTGGGGGCGGACCGCCCCGGCCCTGGCTCCGGACTTCCCGCCGACCCAAACGCGCAGGCGGCGCACAGAACCAGCAGCACCGCCGCTGCGGCCAGCCGCCCCAGCACGGCCCTGACCCGTCCTGTCCTTGTACCCATGCCGCCGCCCCCCTCCATTTTTCTCAGCATACCACAGTTTGGCCTTCTTTGCAAACCCGCTTCGCCGGAACGGCCCCAGGCCCGCTCCCTCTTTGCGCAATAAAAATTTTTATGTATCATGAAAATTTTTGTTAACAAACCGGCGTCCGTGTGCTATAATGGGCTCACCCTCAGATTGAAGCCACTGACAGAAAGGAATGCAGCAGATATGACAAAGACCATCTTGTCCTCCTCCCAGGCCCCCGCGGCGGTGGGCCCCTACTCCCACGGCGTGGCCGTCTCCGGCACGCTGGTGTTCCTCTCGGGCCAGCTCCCCATCGATCCCGCCACCGGCGCCTTTGCCGAGGGGGGCATCCGCGCCCAGACCCGCCAGTCCCTCACCAACCTCCGCTCCGTCCTGGCCGAGGCGGGGGCCGATCTGTCCCACGTGATCAAGACCACCGTGTTCCTCCAGAACATGGACGACTTCGCCGCCATGAACGAGGAGTACGCCTCCTTCTTCACCGGAGACTTCCCCGCCCGCTCGGCGGTAGAGGTGGCCCGCATCCCCAAGGGGGCCCTGGTGGAGATCGAGGCCGTCGCCGTAATCTAAGGCATCCCCCCAACGGCATACAGACGCGGCAGGAGCTTTCGCTCCTGCCGCAATGTTTATGCCCATTCCCCCGTCACCGGGCCGAAAGCCCCTGGGACCATCCGCACCCCAATGCGAAACGAAAGTTCTTTTTGGTTCTTTTTCTTTCAAGAAAAAGAACAGGCGGCTTCGATGCGGTGGAGGGCCTCGGCCAGCAGGGGACGGGGCACGGCAAAGTTCATCCGCACAAAGCCCTCGCCTCCGGGCCCGAAGGAGTCCCCGGGGTTCAGCCCCACCCGGGCCTTATGGGCAAAGAAGGCGTCCAGCTCCCGGTCCCCCATGCCCAGCGCCCGGCAGTCAATCCACATCATATAGGTGGCCTCGGGGACCACAGGCACGAGGCCAGGGACCCGCTCCCGCAGGAATTCCACCGCAAAAT
>CANSQX010000111.1 GCA_947649225.1 uncultured Flavonifractor sp. | reverse complement strand
ACGGCGCGTCCTCTGCGTGGCGGCCGTCAGACACTGTAATTGAATTGCAGCGACTCACAAGTTTGGGAGTCATAATGGTAGCGGGCCACCCAAGCGGCGGCGAGCCGCTGCCGTAAAACTAGGCAAATCCATCGGGCGTCCGAAACTAGTTTAGCGTGGGTGGTCATTGAACAGAGAGGCCGCCCTTTCCCCCGTCGTTCCAAGATTTTCTTTCCCCCATTTCTTTTTCAAAAAGAAATGGGGCGCCCGCCGCGCAGGCGCGCCCCGCAGGGGGCAAAAGGAGGTATCGCCGATGCGATATGTAACAGGAGCCAAATGTGTCAAATGCGGCAGAGAGTACGAGCATCTGACGCCCAACACCACCGTCTGCGCCTGCGGCGGCATTTTAGATATCTGCTACGACTACGCCGCCCTCCGGCGGGACGTGACGCCCAAATCCCTGGCGGAGAGCCGGGACTTCTCCATGTGGCGCTACCGCCCCTTCCTGCCGGTGGAGGCGGACTCTCCGGCTCCGCCTCTGCGGGTGGGCTGGTCGCCCCTCTACCGGGCGGACCGGTTGGCCCATGCTCTGGGGCTCAGGACACTCTACATCAAGGACGACGGCCAGAACCCCACCGCGTCCCTCAAGGACCGGGCCTCGGCCCTGGCGGTGGTGAAGGCCCGGGAGGCCGGGGCGGAGGCCATCGCCTGCTCCTCTACGGGCAATGCGGCCTCCTCTCTGGCCGGAAACGCGGCGGCGGCCGGCCTGCGGACCTACATCTTTGTCCCCGCCCGGGCCCCCAAGGGCAAGGTGGCCCAGCTGATGATCTTCGGGGCCGCCGTGGTCAGTGTGGACGGCACCTATGAGGACACCTTCGAGCTCTCCAAGGCGGCCATCGAGAGATGGGGCTGGTACAACCGCAACGCCGCCATCAATCCCTACCTGTCCGAGGGCAAGAAGACGGTGGCCCTGGAGATCGCCGAGCAGCTGAACTGGCAGATGCCCGACTACGTGGCCCTCTCGGTGGGGGACGGCTGCACCATCGCCGGGGTCTGGAAGGGCTTCTGCGACCTCCACGCCGCCGGCTTTATCGAAAAACTCCCCCGGCTCATCGCGGTCCAGGCCGAGGGCTGCTGCCCGCTGAACCGTGCCCTCCAGACCGGTACCCCCTGGGCCCCCATGGCGGAGAACACCCTGGCCGACTCCATCGCCGTCGGGGTGCCCCGGAACCCGGACAAGGCGCTCAACGCCGTCCGGGCCTCCCAGGGTCTCGCCGTCAACGTCTCGGACGGGGAAATTCTGGCCGCCATGCGCCTGCTGGGCCGCACCCAGGGCGTCTTTGGGGAGCCCGCCGGGGTCACCGGCGCCGCCGGAGTCAAAAAGGCCCTGGAGCTGGGTCTCCTCTCCCCGGACGCCTCCGTGGTATCCATCGTCACGGGCAACGGCCTGAAGGACGTGGCCCACGGTATCGAGGCCGCAGGGGAGCCCATGCGCGCCGCTCCGTCCATGGAGGCCCTTCTGGACGCCTTTGCCGCCTGCGGCGTCAGCCCCTGACGGCAGTACGCCCGGTAGCGGTCCCCCACTGTTCGATGAATATTCTTTTTGATTCTTTTTCTTTGAAGAAAAAGGATAAGAAAGGAGGGCTTGCCATGTATGCCAAGCCCGCAAGGCTGGGAACCCTGTTCCACGACATCTTTGTCTTTGCCGCCCTGGGCCTCACGGCTCTGGTCTATTTCCTTCACCCCCTGTTCTCCTCCTACTCCACTCCCTGGATGGTGGTCTTTTCGCTGTGGCTGGCGTTCTGCGTCTGGTCGGCCTTCAAGACCCTGTCCACCCTTCTGCGCACCGGGGGCCTGCGGGCGGAAAATTTTGCCCTGATGCTGGAGCGGTGGGCGCAGGACCAGGGGGCGCGGCCCGCTCTGACCCGCTTTTTCGTCTTCACGCTGGTCCCCATTCTCTTCCGGCTGGCCGTTCCCATTTTGCTGCTCTTTGCGTAAGGAGGCGCCGCTATGTCCATCCTCATCCGCGGGGGGACCCTCCTCTGCCCGGAGGGTCCCGTCCGGGCCGATCTCCGGATCGCGTCCGGGAAAATCGTCCAGCTTGCCCCCCGGCTCCCCGCCGGGGACTGCCAGGTGCTGGACGCAACCGGCAAGCTGGTCTTCCCCGGCTTTATCGACACCCACACCCACTTTGAGATGAACGCGGGCCTGCCCAACGAGACGGCGGACAACTGGGCCACCGGCACCCTGGCCGCCCTGGCCGGCGGGACCACCTGCGTGCTGGACTTTGCCGAGCCGGAGCGGGGCTGCTCCCTGGCCTCGGCGCTGGAGACCTGGCACGGCCGGGCGTCGGGCCGGGCCTCCTGCCACTACGGCTTCCACATGACCCTCAAGGACTGGGACCCCCGCATCCGGGCCGAGCTCCGGGACATGTTCCTGGCGGGGGTCTCCTCCTTCAAGCTCTACCTGGCCTATGACAACCTCCGGGTCACCGACGGCGCGGCCCTGGAGATGGTGGAGGCGGTGGGGGCCCTGGGGGGCGTCGTCGGCTGCCACTGTGAAAACGGCGATCTGGTCGCGGCGGGCATTCGGGCCCGGACGGCCGCCGGGCAGCTCACCCCGGCCGCCCATCCCCTGTCCCGCCCTGCGGCGGTGGAGGCCGAGGCGGTCTCCCGCTGGCTGGCCATCGGCGAGCAGGCGGGGTATCCGGTGAACGTGGTCCACCTGTCCACCGCCCGGGGGCTGGAGCTCATCCGGGCCGCCCGGGCCCGGGGCCAGGCGGTCTATGCGGAGACCTGCCCCCAGTACCTGGTTCTGGACGAGAGCCGCTACCGGCTTCCCGGCTTCGAGAGCGCCAAATTCGTCCTCTCGCCCCCCCTCCGGGCCCCGGCGGACTGCGCCGCCCTGTGGACCGCCCTGGCCTCGGACGAGATCGACACGGTGGGCACCGACCACTGCTCCTTCGACTTCGCGGGCGTCAAGGAGCTGGGCCGGGAGGATTTCTCCAAAATCCCCAACGGCATCCCCGGGGTGGAGCACCGGCCCGCGCTGATGTACAGCGCCGGTGTGGCGGCGGGCCGGATCACCGCCCACCAGCTCATGCAGGCCCTGTCGGAGCGCCCGGCAAAGCTCTTCGGCCTGTACCCCCGAAAGGGGACCGTCCAGGTGGGCAGCGACGCCGACCTGGTGATCGCCGACCCGGCCGGGACCTGGACCATCACCGCCGCCGCCCAGCACCAAAACGTGGACTACACCCCCTACGAGGGCATGGAGGTCACGGGCCGGGTGGATACGGTGCTCCTCTCCGGGGAGATCGCGGTGGAGGACGGCCGGGTGATCGCCCCCCATCGGGGGCAGTTCGTCCATCGGGGCCCGGCGGCGTTCTGGCGTTGAAGCTGGGGGCGGTGCTGATGGCCGCCGGGGCGGGGCGGCGCTTTGGGGGCAACAAGCTCCTGTACCCGGTGGAGGGCGTTCCTCTCATCGACCGGGCCATGGCCGCCCTGCCCGCCGCGCTCTTCCCCCTGGCGGCGGTGGTGAGCCGCTGCCCGGAGATTTTGACCAGGGCGGCGGCATCCGGCTACCTGCCTGTGGACAACCCCGGGGCGGGGGAGGGCCAGTCGGCCTCTGTCCGCCTGGGCTTGGCCGCGCTGGGCGGGGTGGACGCGGCTCTGTTTGCCGTCTGTGACCAGCCCTTCCTCACTACGGAGAGTATTATGCGCCTGATATCCGCCTTTCAGGCGTCGCCCGGCTGTATCCACGCCCTGTCCTGGCAGGGCCGCCGGGGCAATCCGGTGATCTTCCCCCGCATTTGCTTTCCGGACCTGCTGGCCCTCCGGGGGGACACGGGGGGCGGGGCGGTGATCCGGGCCCGCCCGGATCTGCTCCGCCTGACCGAGGCCGCCTCCCCGGCGGAGCTGCGGGACGTGGATTGGAAAAGCGACCTGTAAGAAACCCCCTGGACGGCAGAGGCCGCCCAGGGGGTGTTCCGTCAGTCCGGGTTTATCCAGACCACCTCCCCCATCAGGGAGATGCTGGCAATTTCGACGGTCTCCACCGGCTCGGTGAAGTGCGACAGACTGTAGGAGGCCCGCATGTTGTCCCCGTCCAGCACGGAGCAGAGCCCCCCCTCCAGGGCCGCGGCGGAGCCGTCCCGCTTTGTGGCCTGGATTTGATACAGGAACCCCGGCTCTCCGCTGTCCCGCTCGTAGAAGACGGCCAAAGTCAGGGGGGAGATCTCCAGCCGATCCAGCGTGAAGCTGCCCACCCGCTTCCCGCCGAGGTCCACGATCCGCTGTCCGGCCTGCTCCAGCGTCACGGGGACGGACCAGCGCCCCTCGATGGGCGACTCGGGCCCCTGGCAGAGCCCATAGACGTAGAGGTAGTCCACATCCGCCAGGGTCTCCGCCGTCACCCGGGGGAAGCAGAGGTCGATCCCCCCCTCCACCGGGGTTCTGACGCAGTCCTCCTGATAGAGGGCGGTGCGGGGCTGGCTCCTGCTCTCGGGGGTGGCGCTCAGCTGCCCGCCGGCGAAGCCCTCGTCAAAGGCCAGACGCACATGGAACACCCCCGCCCCGTCAAACCCCATGGAGGAGACGGAGATCCCCGTGCACTCCGGGCTCCTCTGGGGATTCTGCCCGGGCAGCAGCACCGTGCTTCCATCCTCCGTCACGGCGGTCTCCAGGGTCTCCGCCTCTGCGGGGACCGAAAACCGGCTCCCCACGTCGTAATGGCCGGGATTCAGATTGGATACCGTCAGCGTTACCGGCTGCTCCGCGTCCAGCCCGTCGGCATAGGCCTCCATCAGCAGCTGCCCTGTCTCCGCGTCATAGGAGACGCACCGGACCCCAAAGCTCCCGGCCGCACCGGCGGTCTCCCCCTCCAGCCGGGCGGACAGGGCGGTATGCGCGTTGAGCCGCCCCAACTGGTCGGTGACGGTGAAGTAGACCCGGGCGGTATAGCGGTCGCTGACGCTCCCCGCCAGCTCCACCCGGATCCCCTGGCCCGCCGCTGTCCCCCCGGCGGGGCGCGCATAGGGGGCAAAGGGCCCCAGATCTCCTGTCAGCATCTCCCAGATCCCTGGCCCCGCCGCCGCCGCAGTGATCACCAGCACAGCGCAGATCGCCAGCGCCGCCGCCCGGGCGGGCAGCCGCCCGGATCTCCGTCCCCGTCCATTCGACAAGGTTTTCTCCTTTACAGCATTTTTCATGTTGAAATCGAACCGCAGCCCGTCCAGGGCCCGGTCCAGTCTGCATCGCAGATCATCCATCCTCATACCACTCCTTCAGCACAGGCTTGAGCCGCTCCCGGGCCCGGCGGAGCCGGGTGGTCACCGTATGCTTGGACAGCCGCAGCAGCCGCCCGATCTCCCCGGCGGAGAGCTCCTGATAGTAGTGGAGCACCACCACCTCCCGGTACTTGACCGGCAGGTCCAGCACGGCCCGGAGCACTGCGCCGTCCTCGGGCTCCGCCCGGGGGGCGGGCAGGGCCTCCAGCTCCGTCCAGTCGGTCCTCCGGGTGTGCCAGGGGGAGCGGAGCAGGCTCCGGCATACGTTGCGGGCGATGGCGGTGAGCCAGGTCCTTTCGGTGCAGTCCCCCCGGAAGGCGTCCCAGCCCCGCCAGGCCCGGAGCATGGTCTCCTGGGCGGCGTCCTCGGCCAGGGCGGGATCCCCCAGCAGCAGGGCGCACAGCCTTAAAATCCCGTCGCCGTAGGTGTCCATCAGCCGCTCCAGGGCCCTGTCCGCCGTCTCCCCCAAGCCGCTCCCTCCCTTCTTCCCTATAGATTGACGCGTCTGTCCATTAGACGCGTCAGGCCGCCGCCTGCGTTCAAAAAAATCTGCTTTTTCAGAAAAAATCCGTGCGGCAGCCGCCGCACGGATTTTAAGGAACCACTGAATCAATCTCCATACGCCCTTCACGCCGGGTAGTAGGCCTCAAAGGCGGTGCGGAACACCCGCTCCACGTCCTCCCGTTCGGCATGTCCCTCGTGGACCTTCTCTCCGTTCACAAAGTAGCAGGGCACATAGTAGTAGTCGAAGGTACTGGCGTACCCCACCTCCACCGCCTCGTCCACCACCCGGATGGGGATCTCGTCCCACTCCGGATGGGCGGCGATGAGCTCCTCCTGATAGCGGAGCGCCAGCTGGCAGTGGGGGCAGTCCTCCAAAATAAACACTGTAATCTCATCCATTGCGTTCTCTCCATCCATACGTCACCGTCAGCCCTCTGCGCGTTCCAAGGCGTTCCAGGGAAGCGCTGCATCAATCCCCGCACGCATCTTCACGCCATCAATTCCCGCTGGTTTGCGTTAGAAAGCCTTAAAATCTGCCACGATTCCTGCGTTTTTCCTTGCCGGCGAAAGCTTCTGACGTCAATCTGCGCACGTTGTTTGAATCAGTGCTTCCCCAGCAAAGGACCTGTCCGTCACCGGGCGGACGTCCGGAGGTCCCCACCGCACCCCAGAGCGGATATAAAGTTCCTTTTTGCTCTTGTCCTTTCAAGGAAAAGAACCCCCTCCAGGACGCCGCCGGCGATGGCGCGGGCCTTGTCGGAGATGGTCCGGCAGTAGTCCGGATCGCAGCGGGGGTCGATGTCGCCGGCCTTCATGCCCTCGGTGACGGCCAGCCCGGCCGGGAGCATCCCCCGGACCATGCCGTCCAGCCCGGCCAGGGCGGTTTTTCCGGCTGTCCGGGCCACGGGCTCCCCCTTTTTTACCACCTGTCCGATGGCGGCCAGGGGCTCAAACACCCCCGCCGCCGGGGCGCGGATGACCCGCTCGGCGGCGTAGCCCAGCACCGGCCCGGGGACTCCGGTGTTGGGGGCGGCGCTGCCGGTCAAAAGCAGCCGCCCCAGATGATGGCCCCGCTGGGTCTCCACCACCCCGTGGCAGTCCACCCCGGCGGTAAAGCCGGGCCCCAGGGCCAGCACGATGGGGGCGTCGGTGATCCGGGTGCCCGTGTTGCGCTTGGCCAGCACCGCGTCCACCAGCGCGTCAAAGGGGAGCTTGTCCCGAATCTCCGCCCCCGGATCGATGAGCACCGGGATCTCCCCCCGGTCCAGAATGGCCCGGACCTCCGCCGGACCGCCCGCCCGCCGGGCCGTGATTCCCTCCACCTCCGCCGTGCCGTCGTAAATGCACGGGCAGAAGGCCACTGTCCGCCGGACGGCGGTGGGCTGGGCCAGTTCAGTCATGACCACCTGAATGCCCGCCCGGCAGAGCCGGTGGGCCGCGCCGGAGGCCAGATCCCCCGCGCCCTTGATTAAAACCAGCATAATCCGCCCCGCTCCTCCTCCCGATAGGCCGTAATGGCCGCCTGAATGCCCCGCGCCGCCAGCCGGGCGGCGATCTCCTCCGCCGCCCGCCGCCGCGCCGGGGTGTCCGCCTTATTCAGGACGCAGCGGAAGTCCAGCTCCTCCGGCACGTCCTTGCGCCCGCCCCGGGGACTGGCCAGGAGCTCCGCCACATCGCCCGGCGTGACGGCCTCCTCCGGCCCCTTGCCCAGCAGGGCGCATACCTGCTCCACCCGGTGGCAGACGGCCCCGACGGCTTGTCCCACGCTGTCCATGCCCGCCGCCGCGATCACCGCGTCCAGCCCGGGCGGAAGCACCGGCTCCCCCTCCCGGGGGGCCTTGAGCGGCCGCTGCCGGGCCCCGTCGGCCTCAAGGAGCACCGTGTCCGCCGCGTCCCTGAACGCAGGCAGCTGCCCCGCGCCCTCCAGCTTGTCCGCCCGGAGAAAGCGCCCCAGCACCAGAATCCCGTACTTGTCCAGCACCGCCCGCAGGTGGGCCGGATCCGGGTCCCCGGTGAGGGGGAGCCCCGGGTGGGGGGCCATATGGGTGGTGGTGGTGACAATCACCCGGCGGCCTGCGTCCCGGGCCTCCCGGGCCAGAGCGTAGAGGGTGGAGGTCTTGCCTCCGCCCCCCACCAGGGCCACCGCCCGGTGCCGTTCCATGTCCAGCCCCAGCTGATCCCAGCGTCTCACTGCAATCCCTCCAGCAAAATTTTAGCTCCGACGGCCACCAGCGCCACGCCCCCGGCCAGTCCGGCCCGCCGCTGAACCACCCCGCCCAGCCGCCGGCCCAGCAGGCCCCCCGCCGCCGAGAGGAGGAAGGCCGTCCCGCCAATGACCAGCGCGGCCAGCCAGATGTCCACCTGCCAAAAGGCCATGGAGACCCCCACGGCCAGGGCGTCGATGGAGGTGGCCACGGCCAGGGCGGCCAGCCGCCGGGCGGTCAGAACGGCGCAGCCCTGGTCCTGCCGCTCCGGCCCCAGGGCCTCCCAGATCATACGCCCGCCGATCAGGGCCAGCAGGCCGAAGGACACCCAGTGGTCCACCGCGGCGATCCAGACGCTGATGCTCCGCCCCAGCAGCCAGCCCGCCAGCGGCATCAGGAACTGGAAGCCCCCGAACCAGCACCCCAGCTTCACCGCCTGTCCCGGCCTGAAGCCGGGGACCGCCATCCCACTGGACACCGAGACCGCGCAGGCGTCCAGCGCCAGGCTCACCGCAATGAGAATTAACTCCGCCAAGGCTCTCCCCCCGTCCGGAACGTTCTTCTCAAACAGAGTATAGCATATCCGGCGGTTTTATGCTATGATCATGCAAAATCCTTTTTGGAGGGGGGAGCCGCCGTGACCCACGAGGACTATATGGGCGAGGCGCTGGCCCTGGCGCAGGAGGCGCTGGAGGCCGGCGAGGTGCCGGTAGGCTGTGTGGTGGTGTGGGAGGGCCGCATTGTGGGCCGGGGCCGCAACCGCCGGGAGGGCGCCCGGACCGCCCTGGGCCACGCGGAGATCGAGGCCATCCACCAGGCCTGCCGGACCCTGGGGGGCTGGCGGCTGCACCGGGCGGCGCTCTACGTGACGCTGGAGCCCTGCCCCATGTGCGCCGGGGCCATACTCAACGCCCGGATCGCCCAGGTGCGCTATGGCGTCAAGGACCCGGCGGCGGGGTGCTGCGGCTCGGTGCTCAATCTCTTTGAGGAGGCGTTCCCCCACCACCCCCGCATCTATGGCGGGCTGCTGGCGGACCGCTGCGCCGCCCTGCTCCGGCAGTTTTTCGACGATCTGCGCGCGCCGCCCCTATCGGGACAAGTTCACCCTCTTCT
>CANSQX010000110.1 GCA_947649225.1 uncultured Flavonifractor sp. | reverse complement strand
TTTCGGGAAAAGAAATCGGGCCCCGCCGGAGGCGCGTCCCCCGCGGGGGGAACCCGCAAGCTCCTGCGGCCAGCAGCCCCCGCCGGAGGCGTCCCCAAAGGGCTGCCAGCCCTTTTCAAGCATCCACGTCCAGGAGAATGGTGACCGGCCCGTCATTCTGCGAGAACACCTGCATATCGGCGCCGAATTCGCCGTGCTCCACTTGAAAGCCCCGGCTACGGCAGGCCTCCATAAACCGCTCGTAGAGCGGGATCGCCAGCTCCGGCTTCGCCGCGCCGGTGAACCCGGGACGGCGGCTCTTGGTATCCGCGTAGAGCGTAAACTGGGAGACCACCAGCAGACTCCCGCCCACCGCCTCCAGGTTCAGATTCATCTTCCCTTGCCCGTCCTCAAAAATGCGCAGGCCGCACACCTTGTCCGCCAGCTTGTCCGCCTGGGCCTCTGTATCCGTGGGCGCAACCCCCAGCAGAACCAGCAGGCCCCGCCCAATCCTGCCCGCCGCTGCGCCCTCGATCTCCACGGAGGCGTTGGCCACCCGGGTCACCACCGCTCTCATAAATACTCCTCCTCCGCGCCGGTCCGGTTCCGGTACGCCCGCACAAAGCCCCGGGCATACAGGGGGTCGATGTCAAACACCGCCGTGTCCCCAGCGCTGCATTTCAAATCCGTCACATCCACCAAGGTCTCAATGGCCCCGATGCGGCCGATAATCCGGGCCTTCTGGCCGCCGATGCGGACGAACATCCGCCGCCCGCGCCGCCAGCGGCGCAGCAGCGCCCAAAAGCTCCCGTCCCGGCTCCGGGAGACCCCAAAGCCGTTCTGATACCCCACCGGAAGCACCGCAATGCGGGTGGGCTTCTTCAAAACCACCAGCTGCTCGCTGCCCACTGTGTGGCCCTTGGGCAGCCAGCGGATCTCCTCAATGTCCACCTCGCCGTAGCCCACCTTTTGCAGGCCGTCGCTCCGGGTCCGGCGGCACCGGCCCAGCAGGGCGGAGCCCGCCCGCACTGCGTCCATCCGGGCAAAGTCGTAGTGCAGCAGCGCAAAGGACCCGGCCGCGTGGACCGTCCCCGTCTCAAAGCCCGCCGCATGGATGGCCTCCACCGCCTGGTGGAACTGCTCCAGCTGGATCTGGGCGTCCCGGCCGTCGGGCCGGGTGGAGTGGACCTGGGTGTAGATCCCCGAGATGGCCAGGTTGGGCAGATTGCGGTACACCGAGAGAATCTTCTCCGGCTCTCCCGCCAGAAAGCCCCCGAAGCCCATGCCCGTGTCCACCTGGATATGGGCCTCCGCCACTGTGGACCGGGCCTCCGCCACCCCGTTCAGGGCCATACCGGTCTCCGCCGAGCCCACCGTGCACACCACGTTCAGATCGATGAGCTGCTCCAGCTCCTCCCGGCTGGTGGTGGAGCGGAGCATCAGGATCTCCTCCTCCACTAGGCCCGCCTTGCGCAGGGCCGCCGCCTCGGACACCTCGGACACCGCAAAGCGGCCGATGCCCTCCTCCCGGAGGAGCTTCGCCAGCTCCACCGCGCCCGCGCCGCCCCCGTCGCCGGTGAGCGCGCCGTAGATCGCGGCGGAGCCCGCCCGCTCCTTGATGGCTGCGATGTTGTTCCTCAGGGACTGCCGGTCCAGAACCAAGGTCTTCATGGCCCCGCCGCCTTTCTCTCTATGTACTGTGGTTGTATTATTATAGCCGATCTGCCCACAACAGTCAAACCGCACTGGCCCTTTTTCGGGATTTTTTTGCCGCTCAGAGGAACATCTCCCATAAACCCAGCAGCACCAGCAGCGCCCCCGACAGCGGGACCGCCCCGCGGCCCAGCAGACGCCCCACCCCGCGGCCCCCCAGCCACCGGCCGGCAGGCAGCGCGGCCAGCGTGACAAGGAAGTTACACAGGGCGGCCCCCAGCGGGCTGATGCCTGTGACCCCGGCGGCCATGCCGATACCCGCGTTGTTCACCGCCAGCGCCGCCGCCAGCGTGACCCAGCCCCACAGCCGCCGGGGCGCATCCGCCCCCGCAGCCGTCCCGGGACCCCGCAGCCAGTCCAGCAGAAACCACAGGCCCAGGGCAATCAGCGCCAGCCCCCCCAGGGTCCCCGCCCCCACAGGCAGCAGCGCCGCCGCCGCATCCCCCAGCAGCAGGGAGAGCAGCGTCACCGCCGTCGTCACCGCCGCCACCAGCACCGACTGGCCCGCCGTCACATGAATGCCTTTGACTGCGTAGCTCATAGCCAGCAGCACCGTGTCCAGATTGCAGGCCAGCGTAAACAAAAAAACCGCCCCCAGGGCGGAGAGCACGCCCATGCCCATCCCTCCATTCCGCCCATCCTATGCGGAGGGACAGGGGAGGGGTTCCAGCCCGAAAAAACAGAAAAAGCGGCCGTCCGCCCCGGACAGCCGCCGCTTCGCCTCTATTGCACCTTTTCCAGCGCAGACAGACGCTGCGCCATGGATTTCACCACACTCTTCAGGAAGGTGACCTCGTCCTCCAGCGCCTCCACCCGGTCCCGGGGAGACAGGGTATCCGGCAGCGTTGTGTGACCCTCCTCCAGCAGCTTCGGCTGACGGGTGATGTCCACATCCAGACGGACCTTCAGGCCAGAGACGTCCGTCTTGAGACCGGAGACGTCCTCTTTGAGGACAGAGACGTCAGCCTCAAGGGCTGAGATGCCGGCCTTGAGACCCGCAACATCGGTTTTTAGCTCGGCTTGGCCGTCCTCCAGCGTCCCCAGACGCTGGTCCATCCGCTCCAGGAGCACCAGGATTTTCTCCTCATTGTTCATACAAACCGCCCCCCTTCTTCCTAAGAGATATCGTAGCATATGGGGCGGGGAACGTTAAGATTTTCATGGCGCCGGCAGGGCCGGAACCCCCGCGCCGGCGGAACACCCCGCAGTTGCGCGGAGGCAAAAAGCGGCTCTTGGATGGGGGACACCCCCATGCTATCATGAAGCCAGCGCCCCGCACAGCCGGGCATCACCCACACCGGCCTGGACCGCTTCCTCCCGCCCGAGGTCTTCACCATGGTGGGGGAGCGCCCCCCATGCGGCGCTTCACCGGCCCCCCGGAGCTGGGCCCATATGACCGGCTCCGTCCTTGTCCACAACGGCGGACTCCGCTGCATGAGCGATTAGATCCTCCCCGAGCCCTTCCGGACCAGGACAGCGAAAAACCCCCGGACCGCCGCAGAGCGGTCCGGGGGACTCGGTTCAGGGGAGATAGTAGAGCGGATTGACGGAGGTGCCGCTCAGCTTGACCTCGAAGTGGCAGTGGTTGCCGGTGGACCGGCCGGTGGAGCCCACCCGCGCAATAGGCTGGCCCTGGTAGACCTTGTCGCCCGCGTTCACCAGCAGGCTGGAGCAGTGGGCGTAGTAGGTCTGCTTGCCGTTGCCGTGGTCCACCACCACGTACTTGCCGTAGCTCCACCAGCTGCCGCTGCCGGTACCGGACCACACCACGGTACCGCCGTCGGCGGCCCGGATGGAGGTGCCGTAGGAGGTGGCAATGTCAATGCCGCCGTGATAGCTGCTGGACCCGAAGATGGAGCGGTAGCCAAAACGCGAGGTGATCCGGCCGTACACCGGCCAGATGAAGCTGCCCGTGGGATACCAGCTGGGCCGCTCCTTGGTGCCCACTGCCACGACCTTGGTGGTGGGCTCGGTCAGGGTCTGGGAGGTTACCACATTGCGCTCCCGCTCATGGCCGTTTACATAGGTCACGTCGGCGGTGATCAGCGCCTCGCCCGGGACGCCCGGATCGATCACCCGGCTCTCGCCCTGGTACATGGAGTCGTCGGGAACCTCCTCCACCGGGGAGGCGATGGGCTCCTGATAGGTCACCCGGTCCACCGTCCGCACCGACAGGTAGGGTACGATCTCCTTCACGTTCAGCAGCTGGCCAATATAGAGGCTGTCTACGTTGGTCACGTCCGGGTTCAGGGCCTCCAGCTCCGCCATGGTCATGTCGTTGGCAAAGGCCAGGGCCATAAAGGTGTCGCCCTTCTGGACCTCGTACACAGTCTGGCCGCTGGTGTTGGCGGTGAGGGCGGCCGTCATGGCCGCCAGGTCCTGGTTCACATCGGAGGGGGTATACTCCTGGGTGATGATCACCGGGACGGTGAACTCCGCCGAGACGGTGTTTTCCGTGCGGTAGGGGGCCTTGATCTCCTCCAGCATGGCCTCCAGCGCACCCTCCTGGACCGAGGCCCCAATAAAGGCCCCGTCTACCTTGAGGACATAGCTCTCGGTAATGGCGCCGATGCTGTGGAACAGGTAGCTCTCAAAGGCGGCCTGGGTGGGGAAGGTCCCCTTCTCCACCAGGGCCCGCTCATAGGTGACGGCCCCCTCCAGCTGGTAGTCATAGCCCAGGATGCCGCTGGCCCGGGCCTCCACCCGCTCCACGGCCTCCTGAAACACCGCCGGCTCGGCGACGGTGCCCAGAGGAATTCCGTCCACCGCCACCACATAGGCGGGGGTATAAACCGTACTCACCACCGCGGCGATGCCGATGACCGCCGCCGCTGCAAAAAAGTGGATGGGACGCATCACGTTCCGGCCGACCCGGGCTACGTCGGTGCGGAGCCAGGTCCGGTGGGCCTCCTCCCGCCAGATGCCGGTGCGGACGCGCAGAGCGGCGCTCAGCCCGGCCAGCCGCCGGCGGACGGCCTCTCCGCCGCCCTCCTGGCGGGGATGGTGCAGGATCTCGTCCATGGGGGCATTTCCCTCCCTTGTCCTAATCAGGCGCCGCCGGTTTTCTGTGGGACCGGAGGGGCCTGCCGTAAAAATAACAGATTGGATATGAATAATTACAATTTGGTTACAAACCATATCATACACGCTTTTTTGCCCGCCGTCAAGCCCCCGATTTTCCTCCTTCTGGTTCTGATTTTTGTGCTTTATTCCCCTTTTTTTGAAAAATGTCCGTCCTTTTCTCAAAAACCTGCGTAAATTGGCCTGGGCAGAGCCGGATGGGCCCGCTGCAATTTTGTCCGTTTTCACCAAAATACACCCCTCGTCCGCAGCTCAGATAAACAGAAAGACGCGCCGGATCCGTCTGGGTCCGGCGCGTCGTTCCAAAAGCGTCTGGGGCGGCGCTTACTTGAGGGCCGCAGTGATGATGGCCATGGAATAGACCTCCTGGGCGGTACAGCCCCGGGAGAGGTCGTTGATGGGGGCGTTCAGGCCCATGAGGATGGGGCCATAGGCGTCAAAGCCGCCCAGGCGCTGGGCAATCTTGTAGCCGATATTGCCCGCGTTGATGTCGGGGAAGATGAAGGTGTTGGCATAGCCCGCCACCTTGGAGCCGGGAGCCTTCAGCTGGCCCACCGTGGGGGAGACGGCGGCGTCAAACTGGAGCTCGCCGTCGATGGCCAGCTCGGGGGCGGCCGCCTTGGCCTTCTCACAGGCGTTGTGCATCTTGTCCACATCCTCGCCCTTGCCGGAGCCCAGGGTGGAGTAGGACAGGAAGGCCACCTTGGGGTCGATGCCGAAGATCTGGGCGCACTTGGCGGTCTCCAGGGCGATCTCCACCAGCTCGTCCTCATTGGGCTTGATGTTGATGGCGCAGTCGCCCATGGCCAGCACCTCGTTGTCGCCCACCCGGCTGCGGACCAGGATAAAGCAGGAGGAGACGATCTTGTTGCCCGGCTTGGTCTTGATGAGCTGGAGGGCCGGACGCACGGTGTCGGCGGTGGAGTAGGTCGCGCCGCCCAGCAGGCAGTCGGCCACCCCCATCTTCACCAGCATGGTGCCGAAATAGTTGCTCTTCTGGAGGGCGGCGCGGCACTCGTCGGCGGTCATCTTGCCCTTGCGCAGCTCCACCATGGCCTCCACCATCTCATCCATCCGGTCGTACCCGGCGGGGTCGATGATCTCGGCGCCCCGGATGTTGAAGCCGGCATCCTCGGCGGCGGCGCGGATCTCCTCGTCGTTGCCCACCAGAATGGGGGTCAGCCAGGTACCGGCCAGCAGGCGGGCGCTGGCCTCCAGAATGCGGGGGTCGGTGCCCTCGGTAAACACGATCTTGCGGGGGTTTTCCTTTAGAATTCCGATCAGGTGCTTGAACATACGCATGGGCATTGGAATCATCCTCCATTTCTTTTCTCGCGGACGGCCGCCGGCCGGCGCGCACAGCCTGTCCGCCGGACCGGCGGGTCAGGGTCCTCTGGTGTTCTCTATTATACACCCATTCTGCAAGACTTCTCAAGGCTTAAAATACATAATATTTGTGAAAAAAACCACTTTACTTTTCGTATTCTTAATTTTATACTATACACACTGTTTTTTTGGGAGGTGTGTTATGCAATCTGATTTTTCCAGAACCCTGTCTCTCCTGCGGAAGGAAAAAGGGATCAGCCAGCGCGCCGCGGCCAAAGAACTGTGTATCAGTCAAGGCCTCCTGTCTCACTACGAGAACGGCGCGCGGGAGCCCGGCCTGGCCTTCGTCAACAAAGCCTGCAATTTTTACAACGTCTCCGCCGACTTCCTTCTGGGGCGTACCCTGTCCCGCGACGGCACCACCATCGGCGCGGAGGAGCTCTACGACTACTCCACCGAGAAGGACAACACCCTGCGGGGCTCCATCATGGCCACGCTGAACAAAAAGCTGCTGGTCAACTCGGTGGGCCTCCTCTTCGACCTGCTGGGCCGGACGGGACACAAGGGGGCCATCACCGCGGCCTCTGAATACCTGGGGGCCGCCATCTACCGGCTGTTCCGCCACCTCTACCGGGCCGACGGCACCCAGAACGAGGACTTCTTCTCTGTGCCCGCCCGGCGGTTCCTCAACGGGGCCGCCGCCGCCGACATGCTCTGCACCGAGGCCGACTATGTGGAGGCCCTGGCCGCCTGCGTCAAGGAGAAGGGGACCTTCCCCCCCATGAACAATGACGCCCTGGCGGAGAGCTACCCCGGCATGTATCAATCCCTGTTCCAAATCATCCACACCACCGGGGAGCGCATCCAGCGCAGCCTGGCCAGCCGGGAGGGGAAAAAATGACCGATCAATCCAAAATCCGTAACTTCTCCATCATCGCACACATCGACCATGGCAAATCCCATCCCCACAGGCCCTTTGGCCCTGCGGGGTTCCCGTTCTTTTTGATGACTCCGGCGGAAGTGAATTCCGCCTGCGGCAAGAATTTGTCCGCCGGACAAATTGCTTGTACGCGGCTTATCGCCGCGCCCCGCCGCTGCGGGGCCCCGCGTGGATTTGCCAGAGGAGGTGCTCAGCTTTGACTGACCAATCCAAAATCCGTAACTTCTCCATCATCGCACACATCGACCATGGCAAATCCACGCTCTCTGACCGGCTGATCGAGCTGTGCAATGCCGTGGAGGCCCGCGAGATGGAGAGCCAGCTCCTGGACAACATGGACCTGGAGCGGGAGCGGGGCATCACCATCAAGGCCCGGGCGGTCCGCCTCACCTACCGGGCCGCCGACGGCGCCGACTATCAGCTCAACCTCATCGACACCCCGGGCCACGTGGACTTCAACTACGAGGTCTCCCGCTCTCTGGCCGCCTGCGAGGGGGCCGTGCTGGTGGTGGATGCCGCCCAGGGCATCGAGGCCCAGACCCTGGCCAACACCTATCTGGCCCTGGAGCACGACCTGGAGATCCGGCCCGTGGTGAACAAGATCGACCTGCCCGCCGCCGAGCCCCAGCGGGTCAAGGACGAAATCGAAACCATCATCGGCATTCCCGCTCAGGAGGCCCCCGAGATCTCCGCCAAGGCGGGGATCAACATCGACGCGGTGCTGGAGGATATCGTCCAAAATATCCCCGCGCCCGGGGGAGATCCAAAGGCCCCGCTCAAGGCCTTAATCTTCGACAGCCAATACGACGCCTACCGGGGGGTAATCGTCTACTTCCGGGTGATGGAGGGGAGCATCCGCACTGGGATGCGGGTAAAAATGATGGCCTCCGGGGCCGCCTATGAGGTGCTGGAATGCGGCCACCTGCTGCCCCTGGGCATGGAGCCCTGCGGGGAGCTCATCGCGGGGGAGGTGGGGTATTTCACCGCCTCCATCAAAAATGTGAAGGACACCCAGGTGGGCGACACCGTCACCGAGGCCGGCCGCCCCGCCGCCGGGCCCCTGCCCGGCTACCGGCCCGCCCGGGCCATGGTGTACTGCGGCATCTACACCGAGGACGGGTCCAAGTACCCCGATCTGCGGGACGCGCTGGAGAAGCTCCAGCTCAACGACGCCTCCCTCTCCTTTGAG
This sequence comes from uncultured Flavonifractor sp., assembly GCA_947649225.1. Lineage (GTDB taxonomy): Bacteria > Bacillota > Clostridia > Oscillospirales > Oscillospiraceae > HGM12998. Next base: position 1,083 of record CANSQX010000110.1, on the reverse strand, counting down.
CCCGAGTCCTCCGCCGCCCTGGGCTTCGGCTTCCGCTGCGGCTTCCTGGGGATGCTCCACATGGAGATCATCCAGGAGCGGCTGGAGCGGGAGTTCGACCTGGATCTCATCACCACCCTGCCCTCGGTGATCTACCGGATTACCAAGACCGACGGGACAGTGGTAATGGTGGATAACCCCCACAACTACCCAGACCCCGCCGTTATCACCGAGTCCGAGGAGCCCTACGCCCGGGTCTCCATCGTGACTCCGCCGGACTATGTGGGTAATATTATGCCCATGTGCCAGGACCGCCGGGGGATCTATCAGGATATGCAGTACCTGGACACCAACTTGGCCGAGCTGCGCTACTCCATGCCTCTGGGCGAGATTATCTATGATTTTTTTGACACCTTAAAAGCCAGGACCAAGGGGTACGCCTCCCTGGACTACGAGCTGGACAGGTACGAGAGCAGCGAGCTGGTGAAGGTGGACCTGCTGCTCAACGGGGACCAGGTGGATGCCCTGAGCTTTATCGCCCATAAGGACAAGGCCTATTCCAGGGCCCGGCGGCTGTGCGAAAAGCTGAAGGAGAATATCCCGCGCCAGCTGTTCGAGGTGCCCGTTCAGGCCGCCATCGGCGGGAAGATTATTGCCCGGGAAACCGTGAAAGCCATGCGCAAGGATGTGCTCGCCAAGTGCTACGGCGGCGATATCACCCGGAAAAAGAAGCTCCTGGAAAAACAGAAGGAGGGCAAAAAGAAAATGCGCTCCCTCGGCTCCGTCCAAATCCCCACCGAGGCCTTTATGGCCGTCCTCAAGCTGGACGAGGAGTAGAAGGGCTGCCAGCCCTTCCCTTCAGGGACGCCGGAACCTCCGGCGGGGGGCGGGGGCTGCCAGCCCTCCGGGGCCGCTAACGCGGGGTTCCGCTGCCGCGGGGGCCTACTTTCTCCCCGTGGAGAAAGTAGCAAAGAGACGCCAGGGCTCCGGCCCTGGACCCGGAATTGGACGGCTGGTGGGGTTTTCGTTAGCCTCTCTGATCGGCAGTCGTTGCCCGCCGGTTCGGATGTTTCTTTTCGTGACCAACGGCGGCCCCAGGCCGCC
>CANSQX010000109.1 GCA_947649225.1 uncultured Flavonifractor sp. | reverse complement strand
TTGAATCGGTGCAGGCGCAGCCCGGCACCGTCTCAACCAAATATCTATCTACACAGCGCATGGCAGCCCGTGGCGGCATAGAGCGCACGAAGAAAAAACGCTTCCGCTATCAAGTTTTGCAAGGTAACAATCGCTCGGCGGGCGGCCTGGGGCCGCCGTTGGTCACGACACGCAGCATCCGAACCGGCGGGCAACTGCTGCCGATCAGGGAGGCTAACGAAAACCGTACCAGCCGCCCGACCCCGGGTCCAGGGCCGAAGCCCTGGCGTCTCTTTGCTACTTTCTCCACGGGGAGAAAGTAGGCCCCCACGGCAGCGGCCTCTGCGGAGCAGGCCCCGCGGCAGCGGAACCCCGGAGGACCGCCGGTCCTCCTAAGCCTCCGTCACCATGACCTTGACGGTCCCGGTGACCTCATATCCCAGCTTGCACTTGAGCTCGTAGGTTCCGAAGCTCTTGATGGGCTCCTCCTGGACAATCTTGGCCTTGCTGATCTCCAGTCCGAACTGCTCCTTGAGCCCGTCGGCGATCTCCTTGGAGGTGACGGCCCCGAAGAGCCGCCCGCCGCTGCCCGCCTTGGCGGTGAGCTTCACGGTGCAGCCCTTGAGCTTCTCGGCGGCGGCCTCGGCCTCGGCCTTTTCGGCGGCCTCCTGGGCCTTTTTGGCCTTCTCCTGCATCTTCATGGTGTTGACGTTCTCCGCTGTGGCGGGCACGGCCAGCTTCCGGGGCAAAAGGAAGTTCCGGGCGTACCCATCCGACGCCTCGATCAGCTGTCCCTTCTTGCCCTGACCCTTCACGTCCTGCTGTAAAATCACTTTCATGTCTGCGAAATCCTTTCTATTTGTTGGTTGATCAGCTATTCGTCCTCAAAATACTGGTCGATGGCGGCCAGGAGTTTTCCCGTCATATCCTCAATCTCGCCGGGGATCTGCCCGCCGGCGGCGGCGGCGTTGCCGCCGCCCCCCAGCTTCTCCACGATCACCTGAACATTGATGTCCCCCATGCTCCGGGCCGAGAGGATCACCCGCCCCTCGCCGTCGGGGAAGAGGACGAAAGAGGCGTCGATGCCCGAGATATTCAAAAGCTCGTCGGCGGCCTGGGCGGCGGTGACACGCCCCACCGTATGGTCCACCCGGGCCACGGCCACGCCGCTGCGGTACATCTTGGCGTTGCGGATGATATCGTACCGGGCCACCACCCCGTCCAGATCGCTCTGGAAGAGCTTTTTCACGTCCCCGGTGTCAGCCCCCGCCCGGCGGAGGAAGGCGGCGGCCTCAAAGGTGCGGCTGCCGGTGCGCATGGTGAACTGCTTGGTGTCCAGGGCGATGCCGGCCAGCAGGGCCTCGGCCTCGGTCCGCAGCAGATCGGCGGGCTCCAGCAGGTATTGCAGCAGCTCGGTCACCAGCTCGCTGGCGGAGGAGGCATAGGGCTCGTGGAAGTTGAGGGCGGCGTCGGCGATATAGGTGGCCGCCCGGCGGTGGTGGTCGATGACGGCCACCCGGGCGCAGGCCTGCAGCAGCTCCTCCGAGGCCGTCTGCTCCGGCCGGTTGGTATCCACCACCACCAGCAGGGTCCGGGCGTCCACCAGGCCCAGGGCCTCCTGGGGGGTGAGGAAAGCCCGCTGGTACTCGGGCAGCTTCTCCAGCCGCCCGGTCATCACCCCGGCGGGGTTCTGGCCCGGCTCCTTGACAATATAGGCCTCCACGCCCTTTTTCCGGGCGATGGCGCACACCCCGGCGGCGGCCCCCATGCAGTCCAGGTCGGGGAATTTGTGGCCCATGATGAGCAGGCGGGAGGCGTCGGCGGCCAGCTCCCCCAGGGCGTTGGCCATGACCCGGCTCTTGACCTTGGTGCGCTTCTCCAGCTCCTTGGTCCGCCCGCCGTAGAACTCGAAGGTGAGCTTGTTCTTCACCACCGCCTGGTCGCCCCCCCGGGAGAGGGCCATCTCCAGGGAGAGGGAGGCGAACTGATAGAGCTCCTGGAGGGTTCCGGCGTCCTTGCCGATGCCGATGGACAGGGTGACGGGGAGGCCGCCGGGGTTCTGCACCTCGTGGACGGCGTCCAGCACGGAGAACTTGTTCTCAATGAACTGGGCCAGATAGCGCTCCTCGAACACCAGCAGATAGCGGTCCCGGTCGAAGCGGCAGTAAAGCCCCTGAGCCGGGGTGACCCAGGTGTCCAGCCTGCTGTTGATCTCGGAGAGCATGGCGGACTTGGCGTTGTCGCTGACTCCCTTCATGACCTCCTCGTAGTTGTCCAGGGCCAGGATGGCGGCCACCGGCCGGGAGGCGTAGTAGGCGTCCCGGGCCTGGGCGAAGTCGGTGACATCCACCCAGTAGGTGGTGGCCAGATAGCTCCGCCCGGCCTGGTCGTCGGCCCGCACCAGGTGGCCGAAGACCAGAAAGCGCCGGTCTCCGGCGGTCACCTCTGTGGGGCACTCGGTCTTTCCCTCCATGAGCCAGCGGGAGGAGAAGTCGGGCACGGCCTGGGTGATTTTGCTGTCGAACAGGTGGTCCCGGCCGCCGGTGATCTGGAGGAAGCGGTCGTTGGACCAGATGACCTCGTCGTTCTCCGGGCGGAAGATCACCATGGGCAGGGGGGCGTTGACCATGGTGTCCTTGGCGGCCAGATCCACGCTGCCGGTGATGCTGTCGATATATTTGAGGATCTCCTTCTGCCGCCGGGCCTGTCCGGTCCGGTAGACGGCAGCCAGAATCACCACCACCGCCCCCTCAAGCACCGCCAGCCAGACATTGAACAGGGCGGAAACGGCTGTAAAGACCGCCAGGCAGAGGAAGCAGAGCCGGAGCCGGGGCTCCAGCAGATGGGTCAGCTTGCTTTTCCGCATCGGGGCACCTCCCTGAGCCGCGGGTCCCGGTGCGCCGGTCCCGCAGGCAGAATGGGCATTGATGTTTATTATACCATAAGGGCATTCAATTTTCAATCCGTTGGGGTTCTTGAAATTCAAGGGTCTCTGCGGAAGCTTGGGCGCGATGCGGCGCCGTCCGGGGCCGCATCGCGCCCCCGTTTCCCAGTTGACAAACCGGGGGCAGATGGTATAATGGGCATCGAAGGGCGCTGCCGCAAGCGGCCGGCTCCATACCAAATCAGCTATTCTACTAAGAGCTAGCCGTTCGGAGGGCCATCCGAGCGGCTAGCGCGCATTTGGGCCTATGTGGGCCGGCAGCCGGCGGACTGCCAGAAGCACAGCCGCGAAACGCAGGGTATTGCCCCAGCGTCCGTCTCCCGTTCGCAGGGAAAGGAGCCAACCGCCCTTTTTGCAGCAGCGCCGTCTCTATCCTAACTACCTACGCCGCGGCGTATCCTGTCAATTTCCGCCCCGTGTCTGCGGTGCTGCCGGGCGGCGGGGCACGCCTTTTTCCGCATTGTATCACGCTTTACATTCTTTTCTCTCCCGCCGTGCCATACTGTAAAATCATCATTCTTTTGACACCGGATTGATCCGAGGAGGCTGTTTATCATGAGAGAATATCCCGTGCAGTACGCTGCTGTGCGAAAGCCCAAGCCCGATCCCAGCACACTGGTCTTTGGCAAGACCTTTACCGATCACATGTTTCTGATGGACTACACTGCCGGCCAGGGCTGGCATGACGGCCGGATCGTCCCCTACGCCCCCCTGTCCCTGGACCCCTCCGCCATGGTCTTCCACTACGCTCAGGAGGTCTTTGAGGGCTTAAAGGCCTACCGCAATCCCCAGGGCGGGGTCCAGCTCTTCCGCCCCATGGAGAATGTGAAGCGGATCAATGCCTCCTGTGCGCGCATGTGCATCCCGCCCCTCCCGGAGGAGGACGCCCTGGCGGCCATCCGCCAGCTGGTGGGCCTGGAGCGGGACTGGGTGCCCGATCAGCCGGGCACCTCCCTGTATATCCGGCCCTTTATTATCGCCACCACCCCCAGCCTGGGGGTCCACGCCGCCCACAACTACATTTTCTGCATCATCTGCTGCCCGGTGGGGGCCTACTACGCCGAGGGCATCAACCCGGTGCGTATCTATGTGGAGAGCGAGGACGTGCGGGCGGTGCGGGGCGGCACCGGCTACACCAAGTGCGGCGGCAACTACGCCGCCTCCATCCGGGCGGGGGAGCGGGCAGAGGCCGCGGGCTACGCCCAGGTCCTCTGGCTGGACGGCGTTCATCGGAAGTATATTGAAGAGGTGGGCTCCATGAACGTGCTGTTCAAGGTGGACGGCGCAGTGATCACCCCGGCCCTCACGGGCTCGGTGCTCCCGGGCATCACCCGGAAATCCTGTCTGGAGCTCCTGAAGAGCTGGGACGTGCCCGTGGAGGAGCGCCTCATCACGGCGGAGGAGCTCTTCGCCGCCGCTGGGGCCGGCAAGCTGGAGGAGGCCTTCGGCTCAGGCACCGCCGCCGTGGTCTCGCCCATCGGGGAGATGGGCTGGGAGGACCGGCATGTGGTGGTCAACGGCGGCAAAATCGGCCCCCTGACCCAGAAGCTCTACGACACCCTCACGGGCATCCAGTGGGGCACGCAGCCCGACCCCTTCGGCTGGGTGGTCCCCGTGGACTGATTCTTTTTCTTGAAAGAAAAAGAATCAAAAAGAACGTCCATATTCGCCCTTTCAGCGGTTGGTATCCGGACGGCTCCGCCCGGTAACGGCACCGCGTTCCCCGCCGGAGCGCGATGCCGGTTCTGATCACAGGCAGCGCCTGGAGTCCCCTCCAGGCGCTGCTTTTTTTGCCCTATTCCTGTGTCTCCTCCCCGCCCACGAACTTATGGGCCTCATGGACGGCCCGCTCCACGGCGTTGAGGATATTCTGATAGCCGGTGCACCGGCACAGGTGGCCGGAGATGAGCTTTCTCAGCTCGTCCCGGGTGTAGGTCCGCCCGGAGCCCACGATCTCCACGGCGGAGAGGATGATCCCGGGGGTACAGAAGCCGCACTGGACGGCGGCCTCCTCCACGAAGGCCTTTTGAATGGGGGAGAGGGCGCCGTCCGGCTCCTGGAGCCCCTCCACGGTGAGAATCTGCTTCCCCCGGGCCCAGAGGGCCAGGTAAATGCACGAGTCGACGGCAGTCCCGTCCACCAGGACGGTGCAGGCCCCGCACTCGCCCACTTCGCAGCCCTTTTTGACGCTGGTGAGGCCCAGCCGCTCCCGCAGCACGTCGGCCAGAGACTCTCTGGGGTCGATGCCCAGCTCCACGGGCTGGCCGTTGACCACGGCGTTCCAAACCTGAATCACAGCACAGCGCCTCCCTTCCGCGCGGCCTCCCGCAGGGCCCGGCCGGACAGCTCCCGGACCAGCTGGATCCGGAACTCCTTCGTGGCCCGCCAGCTGGTCCTGGGGGAGACCTCCTCCAGGGCGGCGGGGCCGATCTGGTCCGCCGCCTCCGCGACGGGCAGCCCCCGGACGGCGGCCTCGGCCCCATAGACCCGCAGGGGCACCGGCCCGGCCACCCCGAAGGCCAGGGACACGTCCTCCACGGCCGTCCGGTCTCCGCTCAGCTTCACCATGCAGCTCACCCCCAGGGTGGCGATGTCCATGGCGTTGCGGGCGGCGTACTTGATATAGTGCCCGAAATACCCCTCGTAGTTCTCCCGGGGGATCACGATCTTCACCAGCAGCTCATAGGGGGCCAGATTGACCTTGCCCGCCCCCCGGTACCATTCAGCCATGGGGATCTCCCGCTCGCCCCGGGGCCCCCGGACCCGGAGCCGGGCGTCCAGGGCCAGAAGGGTGGAGGCCGAATCGGCGGAGGTGATGCCGTTGCACACGTTGCCGCCGATGGTGCCCTGGGCCCGGAGCTGGGGCCCTCCGGCCTGGTCCACGGCCTCCCCCAGCACGGGAACGGTTTTTTCAATCACAGGGCTCTCCGCCACCTGCCGGAAGGTGGCCAGGGGCCCGATCTCCACGTCTCCGGCGGGCGTGAGGGCAATCCCCTCCAGCTCGGCCAGGCCGTGGATGGAGATGAGTCTCCGGCCGGCCAGCCGGCCCTCCCGGACCTTGATCAGCACGTCGGTGCCCCCGGCGATCACCACGGCGGAGGGGTCGTCCTCCAGGGCGCGGATGGCGGCGGAGACGCTCTTCGCCTCATAGATGGATGCCAGATCGAACATCAGAGCAGGCCCCCCTTCCAGAACTCCTCCACCAGCCGCTGGGGCGACAGGGGGAGGGTATTCACCGCCACGCCGGTGGCGTGGCGCAGCGCGTTGCGGACGGCGGCGGCCACCGGGATGGAGGGCGGCTCCCCCAGGGCCTTGTTCCCGAAGGGCCCGGAGGAATCGCAGGTCTCCACAAAGAGGGCGGCCAGCTCCGGGTGGTCCATGGCGGTGGGGAGCTTGTAGTCCAGCAGGTTGCCGTTGAGGAGCCGTCCGGTTTTGGGGTCGAACTTCATCTCCTCGCTGAGGGCGTAGCCCAGCCCCATGCTCATGCCGCCGTGGACCTGGGCCTCGGCCAGGGCGGGGTTGATGAGGGTGCCCGAGTCGTGGACGTTGACCATCCGCAGCACCCGGATTTTCCCCACGGGGATGTCCACCTCGATCTCGGCAAAGCAGCAGCCGAAGGAGAAGGTATTGTCCTTCACATGGGCGGTGGCCTCGGCGGTGACAGGTTCGCTGTGGGAGAGGGAATAGAAGGCCTCCATGGCCAGATCGGCCAGGGTGATCAGCGTGTTCCCGGCCCCGTCCATGACGGTCCGGTCCCGGATGTCCAGCCCCTCCGCCCCGGGGAAGAGCTCCCCGGCGTAGTCCAGCAGCTTCCGGCGGAACAGCGTCCCGGCCTTTTTGATGGCGTGGCCGGTGACATAGGTCTGCCGGGAGGCGTAAGCCCCGGTGTCGAAGGGGGCGGTGTCGGTGTCCTGGGTGGAGACAATCCGCACGTCCTCCGTGGGGATGCCGATGGCCTGGGCGGCCATCTGGGAGAACACGGTGTCGCCCCCCTGGCCGATCTCGGTGGCCCCCAGCTGGAGCTGGACGGCCCCGTCCTGGCTGAGGACGATCCGGGCGGAGGCGGTCTCCAGGGAGATGGGGTGGACGCCGGTCTTATAGGAGAAGACCGCCATGCCCACCCCCCGGCGCAGGGGGCCGGTCTGGTTCTGGTACTTCTCCCGCAGCGCGTCCCAGCCGATCCACTGCCGCCCCTTCTCCACGCAGGCGGCCGCGCCGGTGGAGTGGCAGGTGATCCCGTTGAGGGGGTCCACATAGCCCAAGGGCATCAGGTTTTTCACCCGGAACGCGATGGGGTCCAGCCCCATCTCCAGGGCGATGTCCTCCATCATGCACTCCAGGGCGAAATTGGCCTGGGGGATGCCGTAGCCCCGCATGGCCCCGGGGGAGGAGCGGTTGGTGTAGACGGTATACGCCTCGCTGCGGTGGGCGATCTGATCCAGGTAGGTCTGACGAAAGCCGGTGACGGCGTTGGCGGCGATGGCGTGGCCGTGGGAGGCGTAGCCCCCCTGGTTGGACACCAGCACGCACTCCCGGGCCATGAGTCGCCCGTCCTGGTCCACCGCCGCCCGCACGTCGAAGGAGATGGGGTGGCGGGAGCGGGTATTCTGGAAGGTCTCCTCCCGGGAGAGCTCCAGCCGGACGGCCCGTCCCCCCACCTGGGTGCAGAGCCAGGCGTTGAGGGGCTCATAGAGGACCTCCTGCTTGTTGCCGAAGCCGCCGCCGATGTAGGGCTTGATCACCCGGATCTGTCCCCAGGGGATACCCAGGGCCTGGCCGGTGACCCGCCGGACGATGTGGGGGATCTGGGTGGAGGTGACCACGGTGATCCGCCCCCCCTCCATATAGGCCCAGGAGACGGGGTTTTCGATGTGGCAGTGCTGGACCTGCTGGGTCTCGTAGTGCCCGGAAAACGCGTGATAGCCGGGGCAGTCGAGCACCTCCTGCGCGCACTGGAACCCGGAGTCCGGGGGGAGGGGGATCTCGGACACGGTGTGCCGGAGCACGTTGTCCGGGTACTCCTCGTGGATGGGGGGCGTGCCGGTGGCCATGGCCTCCCGGGGCTCCAGCACCACGGGGCAGGTCTCGTACTCCACCCGGATGAGCGCCAGGGCCTTTTTGGCGGTGAGCGCGTCCCTGGCCACCACGGCGGCGATGTCGTCGCCGTAGATCCGCACCCGGCGGTTGAGGAGCTTCCGGTCGGCCACGTCCTGGTGGGCCTTCTCCACGCTCCAGGGGTGGCCGGGGGTGGGGTACTGGATGTCGGGCGCGTCAAAGCAGGTGAGCACCCGGACCACGCCGGGCAGGGCCTGGGCCGCAGAGATATCCATGGCCTTCACCCAGCCGTTGGCGATGGTGCTGTGGAGGATGGCGGCCTCCAGTACGGGGCGGTCGATGAGGTCGCCGGTGTATTTGGCCCGTCCGGTCACCTTGTCGAAGGCGTCCACCCGGACGATACTTCTGCCTACTTCCATAAAAGCGCACCTCCCTTGCCCCTCTAGTATAGCGCATTCTGCCCAAAAAGAAAAGGGCCCCGCGGCAAAATCCCGCAGGGCCAATTTTTGCGCTCATTCTCCGCACACAGGCGCCAGGTAATACCAGCCCCCGGCCTCGAAGCCGTTGACGCCGCGGGCCTCCAGGGTCAGGTCCCAGGCGGCCCCCGGGGTCCGTCTCAGAATATAGAGGTGGCCGGGGTCCCCGCTGCCGCTGATCAGCGTATACTGTCCGCCGTTATTCAGGGCCTTCACGTTTCCGCGCACCCGCACGTCCATACTGCCGCTCTCACAGCACACCCACAGCAGCAGCGCCTCCGCCTCCGGGTCCGGGCACAGCGCGAGGGCCGTTCTCTGCGAACCGGCGGAGAATGCCGTCCCAAAGTCCTCCGGCTCCGCCCCGCTGGTCAGGCGCAGAGCGCCGCCCTCTCCCGCCTGCGTCCAGAAGATACCGCTTTTCGCGCCGCCTACGCTGTCCAGGACCTGCGGGACGCAGCCCCCGGCGGTCTGCCCCGCCGCGTCCACAATCTCCGCACGGACCCGGCCCCGCTCGCAGAACACCCACACCTTGCGGCAGGGCATCCCGGTCTCCGGAAGTTCGAACGCGTCCTCCCCGTCGAGCATCACCTGCTCTCCCACAATGGCGGGGGGCTCCGCGCCGTCCGCCGCCAGCGCCGCCGGGACCGGTCCCAGCGCCAGAGCCGCAGCCAGCAGGCCGCCCATCCACCGCTTTGCTTTCATCGCGCCCTTCCTCCTTAAGAACCTGTATTCATAACTGGGGAACACCGGATTGCCGAGGGTTTGTGCCGCTATCCTTTGGTTCCCCCCGGCCAGCACAGCAGGCCGGGCCTACGCTAAAAACTTGCCACTGGCAAGTTTTCTTGACGCTGCAGTGTATTTCAAGATTTTTTAACGCCGCAGGGCGGCAAAAGACCCGGCAAGACGGT
>CANSQX010000108.1 GCA_947649225.1 uncultured Flavonifractor sp. | reverse complement strand
TTCTTTCCCCCATTTCTTTTTGAAAAAGAAATGGGGCGCCCGCCGCGCAGGCGCGTCCCGCAGGGGGAGCCCCCTGCAACGCCCCGCCCCCCGCCGGGGGGCAACCACCCGGGCCCTGGGGCCCGAAGCCAGAGAAGGGGTGAGAGCTTGGACCACACATGCGCCATTGAGCTGAAGGGAATCACCAAGCGCTTCGGGCCCGTGGTGGCCAACGACGGCGTGAGCCTGGAGGTGCGCCGGGGGGAGATCCTCTCCCTGCTGGGCGAGAACGGCAGCGGAAAAACCACGCTGATGAACATGCTCTCCGGCATCTACTTCCCCGACGAGGGGCAGATCCTCGTCAACGGAGCCGAGGTCACCATCCGCTCCCCCAGAGACGCCTTTAACCTGGGCATCGGCATGATCCACCAGCATTTTAAGCTGGTGGATGTCTTCACCGCCGCCGAAAACATCGTCCTCGGCCTGGACGAAAAGGAAAAATTCGACACCCGCGCCATCGGACGCAAGGTCCGCGCCATCAGCGAGAAGTACGGCTTCGACATCGACCCGGACAAGCGGATCTATGACATGTCCGTGTCCGAAAAGCAGACCGTCGAGATCGTCAAGGTCCTCTACCGGGGGGCCGATATCCTCATTCTGGACGAGCCCACCGCCGTCCTCACCCCCCAGGAAACCGAAAAGCTCTTCGCCGTCCTGCGCAGTATGCGCGCCGACGGCAAGGCTATTGTGATTATCACCCACAAGCTCCACGAGGTGATGGCCCTCTCCGATCAGGTGGCCGTGCTCCGGAAGGGGAAGTACATCGGCACCGTCCAGACCGCGCAGACCAGCCCCCAGGCCCTCACCGAGATGATGGTGGGCCGGGCCGTCACCCTCAACATCGACCGGCCCGAGCCCCAAAACCCCGTTCTGCGCCTCTCCCTCCAGGGGCTGTCCTGCCGGAGGCCCGACGGGGTCCGCGCCCTGGACGGCGTCAGCTTCGACGCTTTCGGCGGCGAGATTCTGGGCATCGCCGGGATCGCGGGCTCCGGACAGAAGGAGCTGCTGGAGGCCGTGGCCGGGCTCCAGCCTGTGGAGGAGGGACGCATCCTCTACCGCCCGGCCGGACTGGCGGAGGACGCGCCCCCGGAGGATCTGGCGGGGAAGACCCCCATGCAGATCCGGCGGCTGGGGGTGTCCCTGGCCTTCGTGCCCGAGGACCGGCTGGGCATGGGCCTGGTGGGCGGCATGGGCATGGTGGACAACATGATGCTCAAGACCTACGGCAGGAGCCGGGGGCCCGTGGTGGATCGCAAGCCCCCCAAGTCCCTGGCCGAGCGGCTCATCCGGGAGCTGGAGATCGTCACTCCGGGGGTGTCCACCCCCGTGCGACGGCTGTCCGGCGGCAACGTCCAAAAGGTTCTGGTCGGCCGGGAGATCGATTCCGCCCCCACCGTGCTCATGGCCGCCTACCCCGTCCGGGGACTGGATATCAACTCCTCCTACACCATCTACCGGCTCCTCAACGAGCAGAAGCAGAAGGGCGTGGCCGTGCTCCTGGTGGGCGAGGACCTGGACGTGCTGCTGGAGCTGTGCGACCGGATCCTGATCCTCTGCGGCGGAAAGGTCTCCGGCCTGGTGGACGGGCGGACCGCCACCAAGGAGGAAGTGGGACTCTATATGACCCGCGTGGGCGGCGGAAAGGAGGAAGCCGATGCATAGCGCCTCTCATCAAATCCCCCTGGTCCGGCTGGCCAAACGGGAGGGGGGCTCCGGCTCCCGCTCCTGGGCCATCCGCATCGCGGCCATTGTGCTGGCCCTGGTGGTGGGCGGGCTGGTGATGGTCATCTCCGGCCACAACCCCCTGACCGGCTACGCCACCATCCTCAGCGGCTCTCTGGGCAAAACCTCCGCCATCCGGCAGACCGTCAAGAACTTTATCCCCCTGCTGGGCACTGCGCTGGCCATCGCACCCTGCTTCAAAATGCGCTTCTGGAACATCGGCGCCGAGGGGCAGATCACCGCCGGGGCCGTGTGCGCCTCCTACTTCGCCCTCTTCTGGGCCGATAAGCTGCCCCAGGTCCCCCTGCTCATCCTCATGTTCCTCGCCGGGGCTGTGGGGGGCGGCATCTGGGCGCTGATCCCCGCCTTTTTTAAGGCAAAATGGGGGACCAACGAGACCCTGTTTACCCTGATGATGAACTATATTGTCATCGGCTTTGTCAAGTACCTCCAGGGCGGGCCCTGGGAGAAGCTCCCCCGGGGGAGCCAGCAGATCGCCCAGTTCGAGTCCGCCGCCTGCCTGCCCCGGGTACTGGGGGTCTACTGCGGATGGATCATCGTGCTGATCCTCACCGTGGCCGTCTTCTTCTACATGAAATACACCAAGCACGGGTACGAGATCGCCGTCATCGGCGAGTCGGAGAACACCGCCCGGTACGCCGGCATGAATGTGGGCTGGGTCATCATGCGCACCATGTTCCTCTCGGGGGCCATCTCCGGGATCGTGGGCTTCATGCTGGTCTCCGGGGCCAACAACACCCTCTATGACGGGGTGGCCGCCGGGGTGGGCTTCACCGCCATCACTGTGGCCTGGCTGGCCCAGCTCAACCCCTTCGCCATGGTGGGCATCTCCGCTATGCTGGCCATCCTCGAGAAGGGCGCGGACACCCTCCAGACCCGGATGCAGGTGCCCGCCTCCATCTCCGACGTAATCACCGGAATCTTGCTGTTCTTTATGCTGGGGTGCGAGTTCTTTATCCGCTACCGGCTCATTTTCCGGGGCAGAAGCAGCCGAGAGGAGGGGACGGTATGAATTTCCTGGTCAACCTGATCGCCGCGGCCGTCCTCAACGGCGCGCCCCTGCTGTACGGCACCACCGGCGAGATCCTGTCCGAGCGCTCCGGCAACCTGAACCTGGGCGTGGAGGGCATGATGTACATGGGCGGCGCACTGGGCCTGGGCGCGGCCTTCTACTACGAAAAGGCCGCCGGGGCCAGCGCCTCCGGGCCGGTGGCCGTGCTCCTGGCCATCGCCGGGGCCTTCCTGGCCGGAGCCATCGGGGCCCTCATCTACAGCGTCATCACCGTCAGCCTCCGGGCCAACCAGAACGTGACCGGCCTGGCCCTGGCCATCTTCGGCACCGGCGTGGGCCAGTACATCGGCGAGTATATGCGGGTGCGCGAGGGCGGCTATGTGGCCATCGGGAACACCCTGAAGACCTATTTTCAGAATTCCCCCTTCCCCGACGCCCTCCAGCGCATCCCCGTGGCGGGCCCCCTGATCTTCGGCTACAATATCTTCGTCTACCTGGGGGTGATTGTGGCGGTGATCCTGTGGCTCTTCCTGCGGAAAACCCGCTCCGGGCTCTATCTGCGGGCGGTGGGCGAGTCCCCCGCCACCGCCGACGCCGCCGGGATCCATGTCACCCGCTATAAGTACGCCGCCACCGTCCTGGGCGGCGGGATCTCCGCCATCGGCGGCATGGTCTACATCATGACCATCGCCGGGTGCGTCTGGAACCACGAGGGGCTCTCCGGCGAGGGCTGGCTGGCCGTCGCGCTGGTGATCTTCTGCCTCTGGAGCCCCCTGCGGGCCGTCTGGGGCTCCGTCCTCTTCGGCGGACTCATGATCCTCTACCTGCGCTTCGTCGTGCCCTTCTTCCCCACCCAGCTGTACAAGATCCTCCCCTATGTGGTCACCGTCGTCGTGCTCATCATCACCAGCATGCGCAGCAGCAAGGACAAACAGCCCCCCGCCAGCCTGGGCCTGCCCTACTTCCGCGAAGAGAGATAGCCGCTTTGTACGCGTCCGTGTTGGGCTTCGCCCAAACCCACCAGGGCTTTGCCCTGGACCCACCGCCCTTTGAAAAGGGCGGCCTGAACCTTTACTCCTTTTGAGTCGCAGTCACTCTGACAGAAGAAGCGCCCCGCCGTTCTTTCTTACGGCGGGGCGCTTCTGTATGGGCTGCCTTTACGTCTCTTCCCGTTCCAGGAAGTAGGAGGCCTCCATGTCGGCTACGCTGAGGGCGAAGGCCAAGGGGTACTGCTGGAGCGCCTGGCCGATGGTCCGGGGGTCCTCGCTCCCCGAAAAGCCCATGTGCCAGCGGATGGCCATGGCCTCCTCCCGGGTCAGGCGCATGAAGCCCGAGATGATGTACACCGACTTCTCCCCGTGGCCGTAGGGGAGGGGGTCCTCAAAGAAAAATGTGGGGACCGCCTGCCACTTGCCGTCCGGACCCTTCACGTTCCGGGAGCCCGCCTTGTAGCAGCCCACCTTGCACAGGTCGTGGAGCAGCGCGGCGACGGCCACGCTCTCGGGGGAGTACTCCAGGCCGTAGAGCTCCTGGACCCGCTCCCGCTCCAGATAGGCGCTCAGGCAGTGATAGACGTTCACGCTGTGGTCGCACAGGCCCCCCGCATAGGCCCCGTGGTACTTGGCCGAGGCCGGACAGGTGAAAAAGTCGCTCTTGTTCATCAAATAGTCCAGCAGGGCCTCCGCGCCCTCCCGGTGGATCTGCGCCCGGTAGATCTCAATAAACTCCTCCCGCGTGCTCATAGCCGCGCTCCCTCCTCTTTCCGTCTCCGCATTTCCGGACATACGGCCCCCCTGGGACGGACGGCCCGTGCGCCCCTTCCGCTCCAGGGGGGTCCTTTCCCGCTTCTTATCCTGTTTCTCGATTAGGCCTTGTTTGATAAATGGCAGAATGCCCAACGGCGAGATATTTTTTCGCCAGATAAGGCAAAAATTCGCAGGAATACTTGGTGCATTTCAAGAATTTTTAACGCGGTATGGCGAAAAAAGCTCCGCCGCTTGGGCGTTTTGACATTTTTCAAACAAGGCCTAAATTGTTTATTTTGTTACCGTGCAAAATTCTTGGACTTGCAACGGTTTGAGGAGCGAAATTAAAGTTCTTTTTGATCCTTTTTCTTTCAAGAAAAAGGATTATACGCCGAAGCGCTCCTGAAGCCGGCGGGCCACGCCCTCCAGGTAGTTGGGCTCCAGCGCCTCCACCTGGCCCCGGTCGCAGGCCGCCGCCACCGCCGGGTCAATGGGCAGACGGGCCAGAACCTCCAGACCCAGGCCGCCGGCCACCTCCTCCAGACGGCTCTCGCCGAAGACCGCGTGCTCCTTCCCGCAGTCGGGACACTTGAAAGAGCTGTAGTTCTCCACAAGGCCCAGGATGGGGACCTCCAGCAGGCCGGCCATCTTCACCGCCTTGGTCACAATCATGGAGACCAGCTCCTGGGGAGAGGTCACCACCACAATGCCGTCCACCGGCAGGGACTGGAAGACCGTCAGAGGCACGTCGCCGGTGCCCGGCGGCATATCCACAAAGAGATAGTCCAGGTCGCCCCACACCACGTCGGTCCAGAACTGCTTCACCACCCCGGCGATGACCGGGCCGCGCCAGACCACCGGGTCGGTCTCATGCTCCACCAGGAGGTTCAGGCTGATGATCGCCACGCCCCCCGCCGTGATCGCCGGGTGGATGCCCAGCTCGGAGCCGTCGGCCTTGGTGTGGATGCCGAAGGCCTGGGGGATGGAGGGGCCGGTGATGTCGGCGTCCAGAACCCCCACCTTGTGGCCCATCTTCGCCATGGCCGCCGCCAGGGAGGCCGTGACCAGGCTCTTGCCCACGCCGCCCTTGCCGCTCATGACGGCGACCACCTTTTTCACACTGGACGCCCCGTTCAGCGGGGCCCGCAGATCCTGGGGCGCGGTGCGCTCCCCGCAGCTCTCGCCGCAGGAGGAGCACTCGTGACTGCAATCGGACATGTTCGCGTTCCTTCTTTCTTCGTTTTTTCAGAGCCTTGTCCTGTCCCTCATCGGGACGGTTCAATAGGTGTAGCTGCCGCCGCCGATGAATTCCCGGAGCAGGGAGTCCGCAGGAACCAGGTTGGGATCCAGCCGCTCAAAATACTGGAAGGCGTCCACCAGCTTCAGCAGCTCCGCCCGGCGGGGATTGTCGGCCGGGACCTCCTCCAGCGCCTCCCGCAGGGGGAGGGCGTAGTTCTTGAACAGCGACGGGCCGTACCGGACCGAGGAGTCCAGCATGATGTCCGCACGGTTCTTGAAGGGGGAGATGTAGCGCTTCTCCCCCCGGCGCACATTGTGCCACATACACAGCGTCTCATTCATGTCCGTGCCCCGGAAATTGTAGTCCCGCACCGCCCGGCGGGTGATGCGCATCCAGGTGCCCTTGAAGCGGACCTCCTTGCCCTCCACCACATCGGAGCGGGCCGAGATGTAGAGGGTGGTGGCCTCCGGGTGGCGGCCGGCAATGTCGTCGTTCAGGGCGTGGATCCCCTCGAAAATGGCGATCTCGTTCTTCTCCAGCTTCAGAAGCGAGCCCCGGCTGTCGTTGCGCATCTGGCGGGCAAACTCGTAGACCGGCACCACCACCCACTCGCCCTTGGCCAGCTTGGCGAAGGTCTCATCCAGCAGCGCCATGTCCAGCAGCAGGGGGGACTCGTAGTCGATATCCCCCTCCGGGGTGCGGGGGGCGGTCCTCCGGTTCAGGTTTTTATAGTAGTTGTCCATAGCGACGGCGTGGGTGTTGATGCCCCGCTTCACCAACTCCTCCTCCAGCTTCAGGGCCGTGGTGGTCTTGCCCGAGCCAGACGGGCCGGAGAGCAGCACCACCGGACTCTCCTTCATGTTGGCTACGATCTTGTCCGCCGCCGCCCGGATCCGGCCCCGGTAGACCTCGTCGCACTCCTCCACAAAGCCCTTGGGGTCGCTGCGCAGGCGGTCGTTGATGTCTTTCAGCTGATAGGCCATGGTTAGCCCTCCTCTCTCCCCTCCGCGTCCGCCGCAGCGGCGCGGAAAAAGGCTGCAAGCTTCTCCCGCTTGGCCGCCAGCTTTTCACCGGCGGTCAGATACTCCTGGGGGTACTTGGGGTTGCTGAGGCGGACGATCCGCCCGCCCACAGGGTCCACCAGCTTGGTGACGCCCCCGCCCCCCAGGGCGATCACCGGGTGGAGCTCCTCCATCATGCAGAGGTTATAGAGATTCTCAAAGCCGGGACGGGTCCAGCCCACATTCTCAAAGGACCCCGACATGTATTTCTGCCGGTAGAGGTAGTAGGGCGCATAACCCGCCGCCGTCAGAGCGGACCAGGCATAGGCCAGCATCTCCGCCACCGCGCTGTCCAGCGGCAGGGGCGCCCCCTCCTCCATCAGGCGGGAGCCCTTCTTCAGGGCCAGGGTATGAACCGTAATGTTCTCCGGCCCCAGGGCGATCACCTGGTCCAGCGAGGACCGGAAGCCCGCCGCGCTGTCGGCCGGGAGCCCGGCGATGAGGTCCATATTGACGCAGGGAAAGCCCGCCCCGCGGACCAATTCAAAGGCCCGGAGGATGTCTGCCCCCTGGTGGGCCCGGCCCATGGCCCGCAGCACCCGGTCGTCCATGGACTGGGGATTCACCGAGACCCGGTCCACCCCGTGGGCCCGCAGCACCGCCAGCTTCTCCGCCGTGATGGTGTCGGGCCGCCCGGCCTCTACCGTGAACTCCGTGCAGCGGTCCAGGCCGGTTTCCCGGCGCAGGGCCCCCAGCAAAACGTCCAGCTGGGGGGCGGTCAGGGTGGTGGGGGTGCCGCCGCCCAGGTAGACCGTGCGCACCCGCAGGCCCAGATCCCGCAGGGTCCCGCTCATTCCGGCGATCTCAGCTTGGAGCTGCTCCAGAAAGGAGGCCACCAGGGAGAGGCTCCGGCCCACTCCCGCCGAGACAAAGGAGCAATAGGCGCACCGGGTGGGGCAGAAGGGGATGCCCACATAGAGGGAGACCTCGTCCGGGCGCAGGGAGGCCTTAGCCCGCAGGCTGGCCCGGGCGCAGTCCATAGCCAGCCGCCGCCGCAGGGGGGAGACCCGGTACTCGTCCCGCAGCAGGGCCTCGGCCTCCGCCTCGGAGGCCCCCCGGGCCAGAGCCTTCGTGGGGATCTTCACCGGGCGCACCCCGGTCATGGCCCCCCAGGGGGGCTCATACCCCAGCGCCGCCGTCCCCGCCCGGTAGAAGGCCAACTTGAGGATTTTCTGGACGATCCGGCCGTCGTTCAGCGGCTCCCCGGTGAGGGAGGCCGACGGGGCCCGGGCCCCGCCGCAATAGCGCCGCTCCTGCCAGTCCAAGACCGCCCGGGCGGTGAGCCAGGTGTCCGCCCGGGAGAGGGTCAGAGTGACCACGTTGGGGTCCTCCCCCGCATAGACCGGGCGCTCCCCGGGGAAGAGGGTCAGCAGCATCTGCTCGGCGGCGTATTTGCAGGCATGGCCCTTGAAAATCAGCTTCATCTCAGCCGCCGGACGCCTCGCGCATATAGTAGTTGTCCGTCCGCTCCCGGTTCAGCGTGGTGGGGCCCATGTGGCCGGGGAGCACCTGGTAGTTGCCGGGCAGATCATTCAGACGCCGCAGAGAGGCCATGATCTGATCGTAGTCCCCGCCGGGCAGGTCGGTCCGGCCCATGGAGCCCTGGAACAGGGTGTCTCCGGCGAAAATCGTGTCCTCCACCAGCAGGCAGACCCCGCCGGGGGTGTGACCGGGGGTGTGGAGCACCTGCACCGTCAGGTTCCCCACAGGGACGGTATCGCCGTCGTTGTAGGGGAGGGTCTCACCAATACCGGGCATCATCTCATCGCCGGTGAGGGCCGCGTCGGCGGGGTGGAGGTAGACCTTTATCCCCGGCAGTGCCGCCCGCAGAGCCTGGACCGCCCCGGTGTGGTCATAGTGGCCGTGGGTCAGCAGGACGGACACGACGGTTACGCCGTCCCCCTCCGCCCGGCCCAGGATCGCCTCCGGCGCGCCGCCGGGATCAATCACGGCCGCCAGCTTGGCGTCGTTGTCCTCCAGCAGGTAGCAGTTCGTCCCGATGGGCGGGACCTCCAGTCGCTTGATAATCATGGGCGTCTTCCTCTTTCTGATGGTTTTGGGGTCCCCCGGAGGGGGACGGGGCTTGTGGGGGGTCCCCCCCGAGGGGGCGGGCCTACCCGGCCGGGGCCCCCTTTCTTTCAAAAGAAAGGGGGGAAAGAAATTTAGGAACGACGGGGGAAAGGGCGGCCTCTATATCCAATAACAGCCCACGCTAAACTAGTTTCGGACGCCCGATACATTTGCCTAGTTTTACGGCAGCGGCTCGCCGCCGCTCGGGTGGCCCGCTACAATTATGACTCCCTGACTTGTGAGTTTCTGCAATTCAATTTGTGCGTCTGAAGGCCGCCACGCAGACGACGCGCCGTGTTTTAGATGTTTGGCTGAATTGGTACAGGCGCAGCCCGGCACCATCTCGACCAAATATCTATCCACGCGGCGCATGGAAGCCGGTGGCGGCATAGAGCGCACTAAGAAAAACGCTTTCGCTATCAAGTTTTGCGGGGTAACAATCGCTCGGCGGGCGGCCTGGGGCCGCCGTTGGTCACGAAA